>JAFTFE010000067.1 GCA_017449765.1 Lachnospiraceae bacterium
ATACGCCGATTAAAACATCGGCTTGTTAAAGTACTCTATTTTCGGCAACATTAAAGGGAACTGTCTCTCAAATACATAATTTATGACATAAAAAGGGGCCTCGCATAGATAAATTTAATTATCTAAAGCGACAGCCCCTTTATTTTCTCAAACTTCCGTATTTAATCATTTTTAGCTTTACATGCCAGAACATATGTTCTATAATGTTATTATATTAAGACGAATAAGCATAAATGATTATCATAACATATTGACATGCCATCAATTGATTGGTATACTATCAAATGATAGTGTACCGCCTGGCTTTTTTTGTAGGGGGTAATTACTATTCTAATACATATTCATTCAGATAAGTCAGTAATTAATGGATTTATTCAAGAGTTAAGAAATGTTCTTGATAATAACAATTTTAATATCGATGAGGATTTGATTATAATTAAATCCGGCAAAGATGATATAAACTATTCAACAGATTATACAATGCTTGATCTTGAATACGATGCATATGATGTTGCTAATCAGTTAAAAGAGTTAAAAACTGAAAATTATTCAGAAACTCTTATTGATAAAGATGATGATAAGCCACCTTTATTGTTTGTGTTTGGAAAAGATATAAAGGGCAAGCAAGTATATATAAAGCTTAAAATTAAAGGGGATACTAATAAAAGAATATTGTGTATATCTTTTCATTATGCAAAATATAAAATGGATTTTCCATATGCATAGTTTTGGGAAAGGAAATGAAAAAATGAAAAAATGGAATTTAATAGAAAAAATAAATATGGAATGTCCGCTTTGCGACAAAATCCACATTGTTGAGAAAAGAACGCGTATCAGTAAAACTATTGTCAAAGGTGAAGAGGTAGAATATGAGGAAATATATTTTTACTGTGCCAATTCTGCTGATGATGAGTGTGAGTTTGTTAGCGGACGTGTTCAAAATGATAATTTGTTAAATGCACGCAATGCATATAGGGTATTACATGGTTTGCTTACTTCTTATGAAATAATTGCTATACGAGAAAGCTATGGGCTATCACAGGTGGATCTTGCTAAACTATTGGGTTGGGGTGAGGCAACTATTTCAAGATATGAAAGTAAAGCAATACAAGATGAGCCATATGATAATATTCTTAAAATTATGAAAGAAAATCCGCTTGCTGTATATGAATTTTTGCAAAAGAATGAGTGTAAATTTTCTGATTCAAAAATATTTGATATAAAGAGACGGATAATGGCAAATTTGAATTCATATGGCAGAGAGTATCTTAAACGTAAGGCACTTGAAAGTGAGTATATTGATTTTAAAGAACCATGTGAAGCAAATGGAAATAAGACACTTGATATTGATAAGTTGGAAAATATAATATCATATTTTGCTAAAAAAATTAATTATCTTTACAAAGTCAAACTTATGAAATTGCTTTGGTATGCGGATGCTTTAAGTTATAAGTTGAATGGTTCATCTATGACCGGGCTTGTGTATCGACATGATGATCGAGGGGCTTTGCCGATAGGACACTACAAGATAGTTGGTCTAGAAAACATTATAGTAAAAGAAGAAGAGGATTTAGAATATATACGATATCATTTTTATCCAAATGATAATCTGGATGGAACATGTTTATCAAAAGATGAGATAATGATATTAGATAAAATTATTGAAAAATTTAAGTCATATAGTACTTCGAGTATAGTCGAATATATGCACAAGGAGACAGCATATCAAATGACAAAAGCCGGTGAAATAATTCCTTTCAGTTACGCAAAAGAAATAAAATTATAAATATCATATTTATATTTATTATGAGGTAGCAACCATGTCTTTTAAGATAATAAGAAACAATATTATAAATGTATCGGCAGACGCAATAGTGAACACTGCCAATCCGGAACCTACTTATGCGAGTGGTGTTGATTCTGCGATTTATAAGGCAGCAGGCGCAAAGAAGCTTTTGAAAGAAAGAAAAAAGATAGGCCGTATAGAGGTCGGAAATGCTGCATCTACACCGGCATTTAAGCTTTCTGCAAAGTACATAATCCATACTGTAGGACCTGTGTGGCAGGGTGGAGATTTCGGCGAGTGTGAGGCGGTAAGAAGCTGTTATGAGAATAGTCTTAAACTGGCTAAAGAGCTTGGCTGCGAGAGCATCGCATTTCCGCTTATAGCTACAGGCGTATATGGTTTTCCAAAGGCGGAAGCGCTTCAGATAGCCGTTTCTGTTTTCAGTGAATTTCTTGTGGAACCTGATTCTGATATAGAAATTACTCTTGTGGTATTTGATGAAAAGTCTTTTGTATTATCGGATAAGATATTTTCAGGTGTTGAGGAGTTCATAGATAATAATTATGTAACTAAAAAGGTTTATGAAGAATATGAAACTGAAGATGAAACGAGGATTTTACTTGACGGTGACAGACGTGGAGCAGGACCACGACTTATGGCTGCAAGGTCTTCGGCATCTATGCCTGAAAGCATGTCAGAAAAAAATTTTAAGGCTGCCGAGATGGTTCCACAAGCTTCTTTAGGGCGTAAACCTTTTCGGAAAAATAAAAAGATTGCGGATTCTTTTGAGGAAGATAAAGTAACCGAATCACAAATCGAATGTGAACATAATGAGGCTATAGCTAAACCTATTGGTAATAATGGCATTCACATCTCCCTTGACGACAAGGTGGCGCATATTAAGGACACCTGGCAGGAGAATCTGCTTCATTTGATTGACACAAAGGGCTATACGGACACTGAGGTTTACAAGCGTGCCAATGTTGACAGGAAGCTTTTTTCCAAGATTAGAAGCAATGTTAATTATCAGCCAAAGAAGATTACCGCTATGGCATTTGCACTTGCTTTACGGCTTAACCTTGATGAGACAAAGGATTTTTTAAGTCGTGCAGGATATGCGTTTTCACCGAGCAGTATGTTTGATTTGATTGTAGAGTACTTTATTGAAAATGAGGTCTATGACATTTACACGATAAACCTTGCGTTATTTAAGCATGAGCAGCAGCTTCTTGGAGAGTAGAAGTCGCCTGCGAAGCGACCATTTTCATTTTCCGATTCGTTATACTTATCTTGTAATTTGAATTTGACACTGATGTGACAAGGTTCACGCCTATGTCACACAGATGCGTGACAAGGCTCACACCCATGTCACATATGAAGGAGGTAAGTATTATGAAGAAAGGTTTAACAGAGATTGTATTTATTTTAGACAGAAGCGGTTCGATGAGCGGACTTGAGGCGGATACTATAGGCGGTTACAATTCCATGCTAAAAAAGCAAAAGACCGGCGAGGGTGAGGTTATAATTTCCACAGTTTTATTTGATGACAAGATTGAGGTTATACATGCCAGAAAGCCGATATCAGAGGTGAAGCCTATTACGTCAAAGGAGTATTATGTAAGGGGATGCACTGCTCTTTTAGATGCCGTCGGAGGAGCGATTCACCATATCGGACATACCCATAAGGAGGCTGATACAAATGATGTTCCGGAGAAGACTTTATTTATCATAACCACTGACGGTATGGAAAATGCCAGCAAAAAATACACCTATGACAAGATCAAGAAGATGGTGGAAAAAAAGAAGAAAAAGCTCGGTTGGGAGTTTATCTTTATGGGTGCTAATATTGATGCGATTTCTGTTGCAGGAAGGTTTGGAGTTGATAAGAGTCGTGCCGTAAGATATAACAGTGATAGTGTGGGAACAAAGCTTAATTTTAAGGTAATGTCAGATCTTGTTAGTTGTGCACGTGCATCAGCATCTTCAAAGATGATGACTGAAGCACTTGAAACAGGTGCATTACTTGAGGATATAGAAAAAGATTACGAAAAAAGGCATAAATAATTAATAAGAAATGAGATATTCACACCATGGGTTATAGCTTTTAGTTATAACCCATGGTATTTTTTTGGAATTATACATAAATGAAATCTCGTGCTAATATTTAGCCATAAAAAGAAAACAACAAAAAAGGAGCGTGATTGGCATGGGAGATATTAAGCTGATTAGTCCGTTTGATGAGATTGACAATAACACTTATCTTGAGACAGCAGAAGCGGTTGCGAAGTGGATTGACAGATTCTCCGTTAAGAAGGATAAAGGAAAAAGCTGGAATATAAGCAGCGGTGAGGGTTCTTCGGAGGGAGATGAACTGGCAGGTAAGTTAAGTGACAGGACTATTTATTCCGGAGCTGCGGGTATCGGTTTCTTTTATATCCAGCTTTATGAGGCAACCGGTAAAAAGGAGTATCTGGAGGAAGCTATTCAGGCAGGAGAATATCTGCTTGATACATACGACGAGGAACTTGGTAAGAAACCGGGAATTCATACAGGGTTATCCGGTGAGGGCTTATTTGCTTATCATCTGTATCAAAAAACAGGCGATGAAAAATATCTGGAATATGCAAAAAAGGCGGGAGATGCCGTTTACAAATACGCCGTTAAAAAGGACGGTGAGGTTCATTGGTATAACCTGATTGACTATATGGGTGACGGCAGTACCATTTTATATTGGATTTATCTGTCAGACATAGCGGGCGATGAAAAGTATCTTTCGTATGCTAAGGAAACACTTGATTATATTATTAGTCTTGCGACAGTAAATGATGACGGAACGGTTAATTGGAACTTCCTTGAGATAAATGATTATTTCAAAAATCTTCCTGCCGGCGGACTCATTTCCAACTTTGCGCATGGAACTGCCGGAGTAGTTTATTTACTTACCAAATATTATGAAGCAACCAAGGATGAAAATTATCTGTCTTACGCAAAAAAGGGTTTTGCGTTCCTTGAAAATATTGCGGTAAAGGATGGAGATTCGGCGATAGTTCCTTATATATATTGGAAGGATACGGGAAAAGCCTACGATGTATTTTATCTTAGTCTTTGCCATGGACCGGTCGGAACGGCCATCGTGGCAAAGGAGCTTTATCAGGCAACAGGTGATACGGATTATATTGAATTCTACAAGAAGCTTACAAATGCACTTGTAAAGGCGGGTGTCCCGAATATCCGCTCAGCAGGCTATTGGAATGACTGCATATGCTGTGGTTCGTCCGGCGTACTGCTTCATTTTATAGACGGAATAGATACAATAGGTGATGAAAAATATGAAAGACTGGCCAAGGAGACTGCAAGAAAGTTAATCGGAGATGCATTTAAGGATGATAAAGGTATACGTTGGTATAATGCGTGGACGAGAGTAATTCCGTGGAATGTGGATTCACACCTTGGTCTGTATATAGGTGCAGCCGGTTCGGCGAGTGCATTGCTTTCGCTATATGGAAAGCTTGAAAATAAAGAAATAACATCAATAGTTGAATTTTAAAGGGGATTTAGGGAGGAAAATGATATGAGTAAAATTTATTCAAGTATTACAGAGTTGGTGGGACGCACACCTTTGGTTGAACTTACTAATTTTGAAAAGGATAATAATCTTAAGGCTAAGATTTTGGGAAAGCTCGAGTATTTTAATCCAACGGGAAGCGTAAAGGACAGGGCAGCATTAAGCATGCTTGAGGAAGCGGAAAAGGACGGAAGACTTAAACCGGGACAGACAGTTGTGGAAACCACAAGCGGCAATACGGGAATAGCTTTGGCTGCCTTTTGTGCAGCTAAGAATCACCCGCTTATCATATATATGGAGCCGGGATGTACACCGGAGAGAATTCAGATTATGAAGGCGTATGGAACGGATGTAAGAGGGCTTAATGATATTCCGGGAGCAGATGCTATACTCAAGGAGTTTGGCTTTAATCCTGTTAAGCTTATGGAAGCGGTAGGAAAAGAAGCAAAGGAAAAGGATTATTTCTATGTGGGACAGCTTTTTAATGAGGATAATCCAAAAGCGCATTATGAGACAACCGGACCTGAGCTTGTTGAGGATACAGACGGAAAGATAGATATAGCTGTTATGCTTGTTGGTACGGCAGGAACAATAGCGGGTGTTGGTTCATATCTGAAGGATAATATCGAAGGAGTAAAGATAGTCGGAGTACAGCCGACACCGGATTCTCTTTCTTTTGTGCCTGATGCAAAGGCAACCATAGACGGTGTTGTTGTGTTCCAGACAGAAGAAAAACCTTGCAGTCATCCGTTTATAGTAAAGAGAAATTTTAAATTTGATGAAATAATTGATGTAAGCGGAGAAGCCGCATATGAGTCTGCGAGAGAGCTTGCACAATCTGACGGAATATTTTTGGGTGCATCCGCTGCCGCGGCACTTACCGCAGCCAAAGAACTTGCCTTAAGACCTGAGAATGAAGGCAAGAATATAGTAGCTGTTTTTGCGGATAACGGAATGAAATACTTAAGTACCAATATGTACCGTTTTGATTAATTAAAATGTGGTAATGACCGGCTGATTATGGTATTATTAAATATATATATAGACTCCGAATTCTTATGTGGAGAAACCGTAATGGCAGGATTTTTACCGACAACAAAAGAAGAAATGAAGTCGCTTGGCATAGACTGGCTTGACTTCGTATATGTTACGGGTGATGCCTATGTGGATCACCCTTCTTTTGGTACCGCAATTATCAGCAGAATCCTGGAAGCACATGGTTATACTGTAGGTATTATCGCACAGCCGGATTGGAAGGATGACAGCAGTATATCCATACTTGGTGAGCCGAGACTTGCATTTCTTGTGTCTGCCGGCAATATGGATTCTATGGTTAATCATTACAGCGTGTCGAAGAAAAGGCGTGATAAAGACAGCTATACACCGGGCGGTGTGAGGGATAAAAGACCTGACTATGCGACGATTGTTTATTCTAATCTCATCAGACATACTTATAAAAAGACACCGATTCTTATCGGCGGTATAGAGGAGAGCTTAAGAAGACTTGCACATTATGATTATTGGTCGGACAAGCTTAAACGCTCCGTACTTATGGATTCGGGTGCGGATATTTTGATGTACGGAATGGGTGAAAGAGCGGTTGTCGAGCTTGCCGATGCACTTAATTCGGGACTTGATGTGGAGGACATTACTTTTGTGGACGGAACGGTTTACAGGACAAATGATATAAGCTCCGTCGTTGATTATATAGAGCTTCCTTCGTACGAGAACATGAAGGAGAATAAGTTAGAGTATGCAAAAAGCTTTTATACGCAGTATTGCAATACGGATGCATATTCGGGTAAGAGGCTGGTTGAGCCTTATGCCAACAAGCAGTACATAGTGCAAAATCCGCCTTCCAAGCCGCTCACGGTGCAGGAAATGGATGATGTCTATGCACTTCCTTATATGCGAACCTACCATCCGTCTTATGAAGAGTTAGGCGGGGTGCCTGCCATAGAGGAGGTAAAGTTCAGTCTTATAAGTAATCGTGGCTGTTATGGTGGCTGCAGCTTCTGTGCGCTTACCTTTCATCAGGGACGCATCATGCAGACGAGAAGCCACGAGTCACTGATAGAGGAAGCAAAGCTTATAACAAAGGACAAGGATTTCAAGGGCTACATTCATGATGTGGGCGGTCCTACTGCAAACTTTTATCACAAGGCTTGTAAGAAGCAGGAGCGTTACGGTGCCTGTCCGAACAAGCAGTGTCTGTTCCCAAAGCCTTGTGAGAATCTGATTATAAACCACGACGACTATCTGGCACTTTTGCGCAAGCTGAGAGCTCTGCCGGGTATCAAGAAGGTCTTTGTCCGTTCGGGAATCCGCTTTGACTATATGCTCTATGATAAGGATGATACATTTTTCAGGGAGCTTTGTGAGTATCACGTAAGCGGTCAGCTTAAGGTTGCACCGGAGCACGTGGCTGACTCGGTGCTTTCCAAGATGGGAAAGCCGGAGAACTCTGTCTACAAGGCATTTGCAAAAAAGTATGCAGGGATAAATGAAAAGCTTGGCAAGAAGCAGTACCTCGTACCGTACCTTATGTCCTCGCATCCGGGCTCCGATCTTAAGGCGGCGATTGAACTTGCCGAACACGTGAGGGACATCGGATATATGCCGGAGCAGGTGCAGGATTTTTATCCGACACCTTCGACCATTTCGACGGTAATGTATTATACGGGCGTGGATCCGAGGGATATGAAACCTGTCTATGTTCCGAAGAATCCGCATGAAAAGGCGATGCAGAGAGCGCTTATACAATATCGTAATCCGGATAACTACGAGCTTGTTAAAGAAGCACTTCTCAAGGCAGGACGAGGCGACTTGATTGGATTTGATGAGAAGTGCCTGATACGCCCGAGGAAGATGGCGAGCACCGGCAAAAGAAAATCAGAAAATACAGGTGGTACGAAAAAAGGTAGCTCATTCAAAGAAAAACCCGGGGGCAATTTTAAGAATAACAAAAACTCAAAAGCAGACGGAATAAATAAAAATCAGAATGTCGGAAGAAGCGGCAATAGCAATAGAGATATAACTAACCACGGCAAGAAAAAGACTATCCGAAATGTACATAAGAAAAAATAATATTTTGGAAATAATTATTTCTCAAAAAATTTCCACAATAGTTCTGTCTGATATATTATTATACAAATATAAAAGATATAAGGAGAAAATGGACAATATGGAAATTAATATTATGGAATGGAATATTCATCAAGCTGTTAATTTTGCCAGACAAAATATGCCGGAATGGATTGCGGATGTTATATTGGAAAGTAATGTCGATATAATTGCGCTGACAGAGGTATATAGAGGAAATAATTGGGAAAGTATTAAGAAAAAAGCTTTTCCGTCAAATTATTATTTGTTTGAAACGAATAATGAACAATGCGGACAAAATGATATTGCAATAGCTGTTAATTCAGATAAAATAGATGTTATATATACTAAGAGTTTCTTTCCTCAAAAATACGAAATACCGGATTATCTTGAGATAATGTGCAGAGAAAAAGAAACAAATAAAGAATTCTTATTTGTATGCCTAAGAATTCATGATATGTCTAAGGTAGAAGATAGAGATAGTAAAAAGATTAAGGGCTTTTCATATATTCTTGAGAATACTAAGAATAAAGAAAATGTAGTGATTTGTGGGGATTTTAATAATAATAGAAGAGGGTTTGAAGAAAATGGAAGATGGCATTTATCAAAAATTGATGAAATGATACAGCAGTATTCATTTAAAAGAAAAACTCCTGAGGGGTCAAGCATTTATGAAGAATCAAAAGGTAATTTAGATTATGAATTTGCAGAAGATCATTTTTTTATAAAAGGAATTAAGGATATCAGCCTAATGCCATACGATCGTTCATTTACTGAAAAAGATAAAAAAGTTTATAAGTGGGATAAAGATTTTCAGAAGTATTTAGGGAAAAATTATGAAGGTAAAAATATGTATGAGTCTGTACCGGCTCCTTTTCCTGATCATGCAATATTAAGAGGGACAATAATAACAGATGATATTATTCTATAGCAATGACATGGTTATTTTTCATTTTTTAAAATATGCGCATACAAAAATGGAATTCAATTCCCAAAATGTATAAAAATAAAGAAGTTCTATGATAATATATTAACACGTGAAGTATGAATTAGAATCATTTTATATAAACGGTGGAGGTTTTCATGGCAACATATGTAATGGGAGACATACATGGTGAATATGATTTATTTATGGAGCTGCTTGATAAGATTAAGCTTAAGGATGAGGATACTCTGTATGTCATAGGGGATGTGGTGGACAGAGGACCACATCCGATTAAAGTGCTGCATAAGCTTATGGATATACCGAATGCAGTCTGTCTGGTCGGCAACCATGAGCTGATGGCATTGGAATGTCTTGAGTTTTTGATGAAAGAAATTACGGATATGTCTATTGAGGAACTGGATGAGAATATGCTTGATAATATCGTGACATGGCAATATAACGGAAGCAAGCCGACGATAGACGAGTTCCGCAAGCTTAATATGGAAGAAAAGCAGGATATCATTGATTTTATCAGAGACTTTCTTATATGTGAGGAGCTTTCGGTTAATGGTAAGGATTATATCTTGGTTCATGCAGGTCTCGGGAATTTCTCACCGGATAAGGAAATAGATGATTATTCTTTACATGAGCTTGTGTGGATGAGAGCAGATTACCGGACGAAATATTTTGATGATATAATTGTCGTTACAGGACATACACCGACGCAGACCATAGAAGAGAATTCTAAGCCGGGATATATTTACAAGGCAAATAACCATATTGCGATTGACTGTGGTGCCTGCTTTCACGGAGGCAGACTTGCTGCGATTTGTCTTGATACAGGGGAGGAATTTTATTCGTCCACTAATAATCGGAATTAAGTTATATATTAAAGCATAAGAGCATCGGGAGATTAATCTCCTGATGCTCTTTATTGTCACGGTTTCAAAATCTGTTGTTATATACCAACTGCCATAGCAGTCATATTATTTTACTGGAAGAAGGCTATGTCATTTGCAAGCTGTGCAGCGATATCCTTCAAAGATTCTGCTGACTGAGCAAGCATTACGACTGTAGCGTTAAGCTCTTCCATAGCTGCTGAGGTTTCTTCGGTAGAAGCTGCATTTTCTTCGGATATGGCGGAAAGTGATGCCATAACATCCACCACAATATCCTTTGCATCGGCACTTTCCTTTGCACTTCCGTCTATGCTCTTTACTCCGCCTACCGTAGTTTCTATTGCACTGATAAGAACCTGTATACTGTCTACAGTGTTCTTAATAACCTCTTGCTGAGCAATATTGGTCTTCTTGACCTCTTCAGCAGTCTTTACTGCACTCTGGGATTCTGCAAGAAGTACATTCATTTCTTCCTGTATCTCTGCGGCTGATTTGGCTGAGTCATCGGCAAGTTTGCTTATTTCATCTGCAACTACGGCGAAGCCTCTGCCGGCATCCCCTGCTCTGGCAGCTTCTATGGCTGCATTAAGAGACAACAAGTTGGTCTGGGCAGCTATAGATGTAATTAATTCAACCTTTTCATTTATGTTATCTACCGCAGCACTTGTAGCGCTTATCCTGTCGGTAATCTCATTAATTCTCTCGCTCATATCAATGGCACTCTTACTGAGCTTCTCAAGCTCTCCGGCGGCATCCTTACTCTCATTGCTCATGCTTTCGGTTGTCTCATCCAAGGATACTGTATTGCTCATTACGCTTGCTACAGCGTTACTTATTCTGTGTACATTCTCGTTAGCATTTTCTATCTCGTCTGCCTGCTGGTTAGCACCGTCTGATATACCTGCGACCGCCTGTGATACACCTTCAGCAGTCTGGGCAATCTGGCTTGATGTCTCTGCGAGATCTCCGGATGATTGATTTACATCACTCACTGCACTCTTGATATGACCTATGATGTTGCTGAGCTCATCTATCAGATGATTGGTGTCTCTAATCATATGACCTATCTCATCCTGATTTTCTTCGAATTTATTTACCCTTACGAAGCGTCCCTGTGAAAGATTGGAGATAGAGTCCGCAACAAGTCCTACGGATTCACGTATATATGTTATTATCCTGTACACGAAGTATGCGACAATCACAATCAGGATTATAATAATTATAAGAGTTATGATGGCTTTACGCTTAATTTGGCTTGCAAGATGCTCATCCTGATACTTGGCATAAGCATCTACCACATCCTCAAGATCATTTATGCCGCTTCTTGCTATAGAGAATGCAGGATAAGAATCTTCATATTCGCCCGCTCCGGTTGACGGATTATAAGCTGCCTCCCAATTCATAATATCAGCTTCAATTCTGTCTATTATAACCTGAACACTTTCGCTTTGCCCATTCGCTCTGTATTTATTTAACAGGTAGCTGTCTTTCTTCATCAGAGCTTCTATGTCTTCAAGACCATCTTTTACCTGCTGCGCATTCTCCAGATAGTCATCTATAGAATCCTGAACAGAAGTGTCGTCCCCCTCACTGACACCTATATGTACCTTGTCCAAAGCCATCTGTGCCTGATAGAAATCTCTGTCTGCCGTAACCATCATTTCGCTTAATGCCTTAAGCTGATCGTAGTAGACAGCCTTAGCTTCCTTGAGTGTACTGAGTTCACTTACCATCAGAAAAATAGCCAGAAAAAGAATAATCGACATTTGAGGGATGGTATTTGAAAGCAGTTTTGCTTTAATACTTAAATTTTTGAACATACATTTTCTCCTTTGTAATTTGCTTTACCACGTTAAAGTAACAATTTTGTTCATTATACTGTATCTAATGTCATATATCAATATATTATTATATTTTTTTGTATCTTTGGAATAATTGAAATAATCAGCCGAAAGCTGAAATATATGTGATGAGTTTTATCCGTTGGTTAAAAATAGTAAATCTTACGTATAAATATGTTGTAAAATATCAAATAAAACTTTATAATAGCCCCGTAGGAGGTTTTTTCTATGGGAGAAAATGCTGCTGCTTTAAGCAGAAAAAACAGAATATTTTTATTTTTAATAATATCCGGTGTGATTATTATTCTATTAGCATTTCAATATCTGGTGCAGATGAGGTCTTATAAAGAACAGGCGTATCAGACAGCCACTGTGCTTACTAATCAGGTAAAAGAGATTATAGCGAGTAATAAGCGTGAAGATGAGGCTCTGCTATCCTCCGTAAAAGAGGATTATATTACGCGTGCTAAGGCGGTTGCTTACATTACAGACAGGAATTCTGATATAGAATACGATATAGCAGAGCTTGTCAGAGTAGCCGGACTTATATCGGTGGATGAGATTCATCTTTTTGATGAAGACGGAGTTATATATGGAGGTACGGTTCCGAAGTATTATGGATACAGCTTTGACTCAGGAGAACAGATGGCTTATTTTAAGCCTATGCTTGAGGATAAGAGCCTTTCCATGTGTCAGGATGTCACTCCCAATACCGCCGAGGCAAAATCCATGATGTATGCTATCTGCTGGAATGATGATGGGACAAAAATGATTCAGGTAGGTATTGAGCCGCTTCGTCTTATTGATGAGCTTCGCGCAAATGAGATATCTGAAGTCGTAGCCGGTATGCCTGCATACGAAGGTGTTGAGATAATCATAGCCGATACAGAGACGGGTGAGATATTGGGTTCCACAATATCCGGACAGATTGGTGAAAATTTATCGGATATAGGGATAAAGACAGATAAATATGATTTGACGGATTATGCAAAGTTTGAAGCAAAGATAGATGGGGCAAAATCATATTGTGAGATATATGGTTATGATGAATATATCATAGCTATTACACAAAATAAGGCTGTAGTAAACAAAAATATCTTTGAGACCATGATTATGGTGTTAATTTATCTTTTATTTGCCGAGGTGACAATTTATCTGATAGTTAAGAGAATGGCATCGATGATAATCGGAGAACAGAAGAATGCCAACACCGACCATATGACGGAGTTTTTAAATAGGAGAGCCTATGAAAATGATATACTTGAATACGAAAAGGAGAATTTCGGAGAGAATTTTGTCTATGTGTCTATGGATTTAAACGGATTAAAAGTAACGAACGATAATTTTGGACATGATGCCGGAGATAAGCTCATTAAAGGTGCTGCACAATGTATGAGGCAATGCTTTGGCAGTTATGGAAAGCTATACAGAATGGGCGGTGATGAATTCGCTGCATTAATATATACAGACAACACTCAGCTTGAGAAGATAAAACAGGACTTTACAAATACTATGAAAGAATGGTCCGGCGAAAATGATATGAATCTTTCCGTGTCCTGCGGTTATGTTCAAAGACACGAACTTCCGGATAAGGATATTTACGAGATAGCCAAGGTAGCAGATGCACGAATGTATCAGGAAAAGGAAGCTTACTACAAGCGTTCTGAGAATGACAGAAGAAAAAGTCGGAGAGATTAAAGTTTATTTGCCTGTGAGACGGAAAAACAATTCAGAAGACAATTACTAAGAGGAGAGAATTTATGAATTCTGATGATAATGAAAAAATGGGAAGCACAGCATTTAGGATTTTTCTACGACTGATAGTTGTCTCACTTGCGTCCTTCGTGATGGCGCTTAATATCAATACATTTGTACACACGGGAGGGCTTCTGCCGGGCGGTGCAAGTGGTCTTACGCTTTTGTTTCAGGAGACATTTCAAAAATATTTAAACGTAAAATTACCGTATACACTGATTAATCTGTTGATTAATGCTATACCGGTATATATAGGTTTTAAGTTTGTCGGCAAAAAATTCACATTACTTTCATGCTGGTGTATCCTTCTGACAGGCATACTTGCGGATGTGCTTCCTGCATATGTGGTTACGAGAGATATACTGCTAATCAGCGTATTCGGAGGTTTGATTAACGGAACTGCAATAAGTATGTGCCTTCTATCCGATGCGACCAGTGGAGGAACCGATTTTATTGCGATATATCTGTCTGAGAAAAGAGGCGTGGATTCCTTCTATGTTACACTGATTATCAATGCCTGCATTCTGACCGTCGCAGGCTTTTTGTTCGGCTGGGATAAGGCGCTTTATTCAATAATCTTTCAGTTTGCTTCTACAGGAATGATTCGTATACTTTACAGAAAATATCAAAAGTCTACATTTTTTATAGTAACAAATAAACCCAAAGAGGTGTGTGAGGCAATATCAAAAATCAGCAATCACGGAGCAACAATTCTTGAGGGCGAGGGCTCATTTGAGCACTGTGAGCGCAACGTGGTTTATTCTGTAGTCTCAAGCACCGAGACAGGCAGGGTCATAACCGCCGTTAATGAAGTAGATGATATGGCATTTGTAAATGTCCTAAAGACCGAGAGAGTCATAGGAAGATTCTATCAGAGACCGAAGGATTGAGTAGTTAGCATAACCCGGTAAGGAGTTTGGGAATATGATAAAAATACTGTTTGTCTGTCACGGCAAGAAATGTTGATTGTGGGAATTTTGGCGTGAATAGGCGGTTTGTCGGTGGTTGGGATAGTGTTTTATACCGTGTTTTATACCTTGAGGTGTGGTTGAGTGGGAGACTGGGCTTGGGTATGAATAATGGTTTAACTTTAAAAAATAAGTAATGGTGATAGAAATATATGAGACAATATTTATGCAAATGTTCGGAATGTGGGAATTTTCGAAATATAGCCTTTGACGTACCATTTCCTGAGTACGGAGAAATATTCATTAGATTTTGTAAATTATGTGATAAAGAAACTGCTCAAACAAGGGTGTTAACTAAAAAGGCTCAATCAGAAATAAAAAGAAACACTGAAGAGGAAGAACTCAAGAAGTCAATAGATCGTGCATGCAAAAATTATGGTTTTAAGTGCAGATTTCTTTATCAATCAGTTATAATTACAACACCATTGTCTGATTGGTCTTTTGATTATCATGAGTCAAAAATAACGCTTAGACATGAAAGTACAATTAAAATTAATTTTAAAACAAATAAATATGCCAAAATGCATGTACAGTTTAGAAATAGAAAAATGAAACCTTTAGAAGTAATTGATTATATAGCATCACATGATGAGTGGAGAGCCAATAATATATAAAAACTATTTTGCTGAGATCAGCAAAATAGTAGAATATACAGACCCTAATGCAAAATATTATAATAATATAAATATTAATTTATGCAGAAAAATGATAATTATGAAATGATATGATTTACACCTGTTTAATTAAATATCATGGTATTAATGGATTTGGTAGTATAGATTTTTGCATTGAATAAATAAAGAATCAATTGAGTTGTTTGATAAGTTGTATATAGAAGACAATGGAATGTCCGCTCCTATATCAATATATTCTATTATAATTGTTTATAATGAAGAAAATGCTATAGAATATAGGTTGAGCTATAGATTGACATATTAAAAAGTATTATTATATAATTCTGATATAATAATGAAACAAAAATCTAGTATCCCTTTTTGTGTTTTGGGACATGTTGGGTCATTTTATCTGTATAAACAAATAATATTTAATTAAGCTGATAGATATTAGTGATGAAATTTTATTACGTATATAATAAAGTATGTATTCGATTTGATGATAGAAAAGATATTCTTAATTATTTTCAAAAAAAGGTTGTGATAGAATTGGAGCATAAAGGGGAAGAACAATGACAAAATACGATGTAAATAACATTGCTGTAAGTTCATTACTTGCAAGTGTTAAAAATGGAGAAATAGCTATTCCTGAAATTCAGAGACCTTTTGTGTGGGATAGTACAAAGGTAAGGGATCTTATCGATTCTTTATATCAGAATTATCCGGTAGGATATATTATTGTTTGGCAGAATCCAGACGTTAAATTGAAGGATGGAACATTATCTATAGGTAAAAAAGTGCTAATTGATGGACAACAAAGAATTACAGCTCTGACGGCGGCTATTGTCGGACAGGAAGTTGTTGGAGCAGATTATAAAATGAAAAGAATAAAAATAGCATTTAATCCTTTAGATGAACAGTTTGATGTTGCAACTCCGGCGACTACAAATGACGTTAAATATATAAGTGATATTGCGGAAATTTTTGATGCCGCGTGTGATGTATATAGCTTTGTAGAAGATTATTGTGAAAGCAATGGTCTTACATCAAAAGAAGATAAGTCTAAAATTTCAAGAATAATCACAAATCTTAAAAGTATAGAAAATAACAATCTTGGAGTGATTAATTTATCGCACGAATTAGATATTGAACAGGTGACTGATATTTTTATTCGTATTAATTCTAAAGGCGTCGTTTTGTCACAGGCGGATTTTGCTATGAGCAAGATTTCGAGTAACGAAGTTTATGGTGGAAATGTCACTAGAAAAATTATTGATTATTTTTGCCATTTAATGCAGTCTCCCGCGGATTATGAAATGATTAAGAATAATGATATTGATTTTTCATCTACAAACGAATTTAGCATAATTAAGTGGGTTGTAAGAGAAAATGAAGATATTTATATACCAGATTATACAGATGTTTTAAGAGTGGCGTTTACATATAAATTTGTCAGAGGAAGATTATCAGATTTGGTGGCATTATTATCTGGTCGTGATTTTGAAACACGTGAGTTTAAGGATGAAATTGCTGAAACTTCATTCAATGATTTACATGATGCGGTATTATCGGTGGTAAATGAGACTAATTTTAAGCGATATGTGATGATTTTAAAATCAATTGGTATTGAAAAAGCATCACTTGTAAGATCACAAAATGTATTAAATTTTGGATATACATTATTCATTGGTTTGCGAAGTCGTGGAATAGATTCAAACATCATTGAAAAAACAGTACGTAGATGGATTGTTGCTACAATGCTGACCGGAAGATATTCTGGCTCGCCAGAGTCATCATTTGATTATGATATTAAACGTTTTATGTCTTTTGAAAACCCGCTTGAATATTTGGAACAATTTGAAGCTGGAGCTTTATCAGATGCATTTTGGGATCATGCTTTGGTAGATCATCTTAATACTTCTGTGGCTAGTAGTCCATATTATAATGTTTACCTTATGGCTCAAGTTAATGCTCATGATAAAGGATTTTTATCAGAACAAATAGAAGTAAAAACCATGCTTGAGGAACGAGGAGATATTCATCATTTATTTCCAAAGAAGTATTTAATGAAACATGGTATTACAAATAAAAGCATGTATAATCAAATTGCAAATTATGCTTATTTACAAACGGAAATTAATATAAAGATTAGCGATGATGCACCAAAGGATTATATGGCTGTTGTTTCTAAACAGATTGAGACTGGACAAGGGGTATATGGAGGAATTACAAATAATGAAGATTTAAAGAAAAATCTTGAAATGAACTGTATTCCAGAAGGATTTGAGAATATGACTATAGAAGATTATCCGAATTTTTTAGAGAGTAGACGTAAGTTGATGGCACAGAAGATAAAGGAATACTATTGCTCTCTAAAATAAAATGAAAGAGGTTATTAAAATGAGATCGCTTATAGTAGGTAATGGCTTAGATATTCAGTATGGTGGAGGTGCATCAGAATGTGGAAATCGTGCTATTATGAATCGTGTTATTTGTAATGTTCAAAATAATAAATATGCTGAGTTGGGAATGTTTAAGAAGGATTTACAAGAGACATTAGATATTTGCGTTGAAACTTTTAATAAAATAGTAAAGAATAAGGTAGGAATTCCTATAGAAAATGACTATGTTTTTTTGCAAATGGAATTAGATAGAGTTCGTAGATTTTATACACAAAAATGCGAATTATCTGATATAGGACTTGAAGATTTGTTCCTTAGTACGGAAGTGTTATATTTGAATTCTCAAAGTGATGATGAACGTAAATTATGTGAGAATGTAAAAAACAGTATTCTTCAGCCATTGATTTTAGATGCCATTTATAATGATGGAAAAGTTAATGAGATTTATAAATCATTTCCCAAAACCCTTATCGATTATTTAATAAAATATGATGCTATATTCACATTAAATTATGATACAAATATTGAAGAAGTGGTTATGGGAAAAGTTCCCGTTTATCATTTACATGGCTGTTTTAGTGATTATAAAGAAGATATAATTCCGGATCGTTTTAAACACATGTATTGTAACGGTATAATGACTTGGTATTGGTTAGAAAAATATGAGAAAGAAGAAAAGAATAATGAGTATGGAATAAATGATTTTGAAAAAATGAGTGGAGTTGTTGATATTATTGGAGTGTCTCCGTGCAATGATGAACAACTATATTTAAGACTTTCAAAAAATAATAAGTTGACAGGATGCAATTATTATTATGTAGAAAGGTCGGAGGCAATGGAGATAAGAAGACATTTAAAAGGAATTGTTGGAAACCACATTACTGATAGGAACGTGATGAAATTTTGGAATAAATTCAAATGATAAATGCGAAATAACTTTTGATTCAATGGATCAGAAGTTGTTTTCGTCCAGATAGGGCCTTTGCCTCACTAAAGTGTAAATTACAATTGAAACCTTAGAATATGACTAAAGCATGTGAAATAGAAATATAGGATTTTAGTATAAAATATGTTTGATTTACACGTCAAAGAAGTAATGTAACTAGTTATTTTACGGAAAAATATAGATCATAGATTTATACGAATAACTTTTGGGTAATATACACACACCTTTTGGATGATGATATTTATAAAAGAATATTCTCCAATCTACACAGATAGGAAATCTAATCATGATTATAACCTATGTAAGACTAAATTCCATAGGCTAGAAATTGGTTTTGCATAACTGGAGATTTCTATTTCATTTAACGTCATATAATATTCATTTAACGGTTATTTAATGAATCATAGAAGAATAATTTTTCATATCAACAAGGCAGAACGTATGTTCTAAAATGGATTGACAAATTTAGGATTAGGATATATTATAATATAAAATATTTAAGTTTTAGTTGATTAGTAGAAAGCAGGGGGATTGATATGAGTAGTATTAATACGGAGACGGAAACTGTAATAAAAAAAATTTTGCCCTATATGAAAAGAAGAGGTTATGTTATTGAACAGGATTTTGATTTTGAAACTGCTGTTTCAACTACTGATAGGTATACAAAAGGATATGTTGATATATTAGTGACTTTAGGTAAGAAAACACCTTTATTTTTGATTGAGGCCAAAAGAATAGGAAAGAATTTAACAAATAAAGATAGAGATCAGGCGATTTCATATGCAAGATCAAAGGAGATAAAAGTTCCATTTGTTGTCGTCACAAATGGAAAGGATATACAGTGTTTTAACACAAAGAATAAACAAAGGATAATATGGGACGGAAAAAGATCAGATAAAGTTCCTAGTAGATCACAAGTTGAGAAAGTTGTAAAAACTTTGAGAACTAAGCCAGATGAAATTGTAATAAATATATCAAATGATGAATCGTTACCATTTAGACAGGGGCTTCCTTTGAGACAATTAAACGCTTTATTTGCAAAAGGACATAATACTATTCGTAAAATTGAAAAGGATGAAGATTATGCCTTTGCAGATTTTTCAAAGTTTTTGTTCCTTAAATTATTAGAAGAAAAAAATGATTTGGATGCAACTTTTTCACTCCCATATTCATATAGATTTTATGAACTGGCAGAAACCCCTATAAGGAATGCTGATCAAGTAAAAAATGCAATAAAAAGTATGATTGAACAAATAGTTAATGGTACTTCTTATGGAGATGTTTTAAGAGAACCATTAAGATTAGAAAATCCTAAGACTTTTTTAGGATTGGTTAAAGACTTGGCATCCGTTTCTTTTTGTGATTGTAGTGTTGATTCAAAAGGTGCAGCTTTCGAATATTATGTTAGAGCGACTTTAAAAGGTAAGAAATTAGGTCAGTATTTTACACCTAGAGAATTGGTTCAGGTTATGTCCTGTTTGGTAGGAGAAGATAAAATAATTAATTCTGTTATAATGAGAAGTAAATTAAAAGTGCTGGATCCGGCTTGTGGAACAGGAGGATTTTTGGTTTATTTAATGCAAGATGCTTTGAATAAATTACAAATTAAATTGAAGAGTAGAAATATTACTAAAGAAAGCTATGATCAATGTGTAAAGATAATTAAGGAAGATATTTTTTATGGTTCAGATGCTAATAGAGGAGTTGCAGCATCTGCAAAAATGAATATGATAATTGCAGGAGATGGACATACTCATATTATTCATGAAGACAGTTTGTCAGTTAATGCAGTAAACTGGGAAGTAAAAAAACCAGACTGTAATTTAATTATGACAAATCCACCTTTTGGAACAACTGAGGGAGATTCATTAGTAAAAAGTGATAAAGAACAATTTAATGTAAATACAACTAAAGGACAATATTTATTTTTACAAAAAATGATTGATTGTACTGTTCCGGGAGGTGAAATCTGTACAGTAATTGATGAAGGTGTTCTTAATACAAGTAAAGGTGCTGAATTGAGAAAATATATTTTGACGCATTGCATAGTAAAGGCAGTTATTAATTTGCCCGCTGAAACTTTCAAACCAAATAAGATTAATGTAAAATCAAGTGTATTGTATTTAGAAAAACGAGAGGTTGCTGATTTTGATCTGGAAAATAATTATAAAATAACATTTTGCGAAATTGATTCTTTAGGATATATGGGGTCGGGAGATAAGATACGAGATTTTAATAATTCAATTTTTTTAGAAGAGATAAGAAAAAATGTTTTGGATCATGAATTAGGAGAGGAAAGATGTGGATATCACTGGAAAGCTTACGATATTTGGTCAAGCATAATTTATAGAGATAATGGAGTTAGGCTGGATTATAAATATTGGGATCCTAATTTTAGAAAACAATTGAAAGCACTTGAGGATAATGAGTGTATTTCGATAAAAAATTTAAATACAATAGATACTTCAAGGGGAATTAGCCCTAGTTCAGACTGTTATGTTGATGAGAAGGATGGATTTGCATTAGTAGTTAAAGCTGGTAGTATTAGTAGATTTGGAGAAATTATGATAACTTCAGATTCAGATTGGATAGAAAAATCTTTATATGATGAGTATGTTCAGCGTGCTGAAGATAATAATGAAAATAGAAATATTATAAAAGAAGATGATGTTTTATTGGCGTCTACAGGAGATGGAACACTTGGAAAATGTTGCGTTTATGATAAAAAAATTCCTGCTATTGCAGATGGACATGTTACAATAATAAGAGTAGATAAAAATATAATAGATCCATATTATTTGGCAGATTATTTAAGATGTGGGTTTGGTGCAAAACAGATTGCTTGTTTATACTCGGGTTCAACAGGTTTAATTGAACTAACTCCAGAACAAGTAGATATGATTATTATTGATAATGCCGGTAGTAAGAAAGATATAAATGTTCAAAAAAGAATATCAAAAGACATTAGGGAAAGAGAAAGGGAGTATATCTTTCAGGTTGAAAAAGCAAAGGAATTATTAGATTCGGTAGATGAACTATGGATGTAGTGAGAATATTAAGCTTTATGTATAAAAAAGTATATAGAAGTGTTTATTAAAATCTCAGCTGATAAAAAACAAATTAAGTAATAATATATTTACGCTTAATGTAAAAAGCCGCCTTGAAATAAGGTGGCTTTTTGTAAATAAGAATTGTTGTTTTCAAATAATTCTAACAGAGTGAAAGGAATAGAAACAAGTTTGATGTTTTTGGAATCTTAATATTCATACAGTAAAATTCCAGTTAATAATAAAAATAAGAACTTTTATCTGAATTTATAAGTAAAATTAATGTATAGAGAATAGGATGATCGGCTTTTGTTATAAAAGGTTTTAATTCTAGTAAATAATTAGATTTGAGCTAAACTTAGAATAGTATATAGGAAAATATACAAAGATAGTGTCAAGTGACGTATGAAAAAACGAGACAAATAAAAAAGGCACTTTTGAACCTTGGAAATTGTAGATATTTTATGTTGTGATGGGCTTACGCCACCCTTGACAGCATGAAAAAGAACTGCTGTGAATTAATTACCG
>JAFTFE010000068.1 GCA_017449765.1 Lachnospiraceae bacterium
GGGAAAATAGGTTATAATTTCCTTGTAAAATTTTATTTAGTTGCATAAATATATTTTACAACAAAAACCAGACTTTTTATAGCCTGGTTTTTGTTTTTATAAACAGATAAAAAGGAGCTGTGCATTTAGTGCGACAGCCCCTTTTTATATATACTATCTTCGTTTTGAAGGCAAATCAAATAATATTGAAATAAAATACAAAATTATACCGGCTGCACATAAGATAGGACCAAGTCCATGTCCATAAGAAAATACACCTGTAGAACCTGTACTCTTAGCAATCTCTTTTAATGACTTATAATTATCAATCAGTTCTTTGTAATGTTTGTTTGTAAAGATCAATACAAAAGCAATAATCGATGTGACAACGGGTATAAATCTTATCAAAAGCTTATTTCTGTATTTCCACATCGGTTTAATATATTCTCTGGCAGAGAAAACCATCATGCAAAAACCGGACAATAATATCACAATCGCCATTACCGAAAAAAATTTCGAGCCTAAGGTTATAGTTGTATTTACCTCTGTTCCCCATTGATCTTTCACAACCTTACTGCCAAGATCAAACAAATTTCCACTTGTTCTAACTTTATGAAGTTCCTGATACAGCCAGGCTAAAAAAGGCGAAATATATAACAGTACCGCGCCTGCAAAAGACAGCATCTTACTCATATTCCCGGCAAGGGATTTCACATAACCTATAAGATTAATAAATGAACCTTGATATTCTTTTTGCTCATCATAATCATTATCTCTATTCTGTATTTTATTCGATATCTTTTTATTCTCTTTTTCTTTTTTTTCTAATTCTTTATTGGCTTTTTTTATATCATCCTTGGACATTTTTATTACTATAGGCTCTTCGACCGGTGCCCCGCACTCAGGACAATAGTCCATGCCGTCAGCAATTTCTTTACCACATTCCTTGCATACCATAGGCATTTTTCCCCCTTGATAAAAATACACATATTGCTCTGATAATTATAGCATATAAAAAAGAAAAGAAATAGAAAAATTTCTATTTCTTTTCAAATACTTTTATTTATAAGTAATAATTCTTATTTATCAAGAATATGTCCCTTACCGATAAGTCTGAACACTCTCGGAACTGCAGCACATATAACACCGAGATATGCAAGGATTGGACCGAATCCATGATTCATGTAACCCTTTCCATCATACCAATTCTTAATTATCTTCTTACCTGACTTTATAACATCCATCAAATCTCCATTGAAGAATGCAAGTAAGATAAATAAAAGTGCAATTGCTAATACTCCAAGCTCAATAAACGGAATATTTACGATCTTCTGCTTAACAGAATACATAGAAGGGATAAAATCTGTTACTTCAAGGAATAAAAGGAATATACCGCAAAGAAGTATCACAATAGCAAAAAATACAAATACTCCTTTATCAATTCCGTCATCTTCACTGGCGAGCTTAAATAAATTTACACCTTCTTTATCACCATCAATCTTGCCTGCCAACCAGTGGAAGAATGGGCTGAGGAATAAAAGTGCCGCTCCTACAAGCTGTAAAATCTTAGCAACTGTAAATCCACCTCCTACAGGAGATGCGCCAAATCTTCCGGCTCCTGAAGCCATTCCATAAGCAGGTTGTCTGAAACCACCCATAGGCTGTCCGTAACCCTGTGGCTGTCCATATGGCTGTTGTGGTGCAAAACCGCCCTGCTGTGGCTGTCCATATGGCTGCTGTGGTGCGAAACCGCCCTGCTGTGGCTGTCCATATGGCTGCTGTGGTGCGAAACCGCCCTGTTGCGGCTGTCCATATGGCTGCTGTGGTGCGAAACCGCCCTGCTGTGGCTGTCCATATGGCTGTTGAACACCTTGCGGATTAACAGGCTGCTGATACTGTATTAAATTAGCTCCACAGTTCGGGCATACAGCTGAACCATCAGGAACTAAAGTACCACATACTGAACAATTCATAAAAAATCCTCCTATACATCATATTAAAATATTATGCTTCTAAGTTAATATTAAAAATAACTTATGAAAAGTATAGCATTAAAAATCAATATAATCAAGATTATTTTAGCGCAGTCCTGAGTACCTCAAGATTATTTTCCATAATCGAAATATATGTCACTCCATCTTCCACATCCTTAGAAGTAACGCCCTGCATGGAATTTATTTTGAGTATCTGCTGATTTTTCGACTTAGTATTCTCTATTATGGTTTTTGCTATATCTTCATTGGAATTCTCTATGACAAATATACTGTCAAGCGATAATTCATCCAACTTATCCGACAGAAATACTATCGTCTCAAAACTTGCCTCCGTCTCAGCACTGCATCCTGCAAAAGCAGCATAATAATTAAGTCCGTAATCATCAACCATATATCTGAATGGGAATCTGTCTCCAAATACTATTGTATCCTTTGTGCCCTCGTTTACTGCCGCCTGATAATCTTTATCAAGTGAATTTAATTTTTCAATATATGCATTAGAATTTGTTTCATATACTGATTTGTGTTCCGGATCCACTTCACTTATGATCTCAGATATTTTTTTAACTAAAACTTCTGCATTCCTAAGAGACAGCCATACATGTTCATCATATTCCGCTTCTTCGTCATCCCCCTCATCTTCTTCGACTTCCATACCTTCGATTGTTTCTTCCTCCTTGACATCATTACCTAAGACATCTAAGAGATTTATAACTTTCATGTCCTTGTTGGTTGCTTCAGCCAGTGCATCATCCACCCATCCGTCCGACTCGCCGCCTACATATATGAATACATCGCAGACTGCTATATTGGCTATATCCTGCGCCGTAGGCTGAAAGCTGTGTAAATCAACTCCTGTATCAAGCAACATTATTAGTTCTACATTTTCAATCTCCTCGCCAAGTATCTCACGCACCCAGTCATATTCCGGAAAAATAGTGGTAACTATCATTAATTTATCTTTGTCCTTAAGCGCACCTGACGGACTGCATCCGACAAGTCCAAACACCATACTTGTCAGTATTATATATGATAATATTTTTTTCATTATTTTCATTTTAGAATCTCCGTTTCATATTATAATTATTTCAAAGTTTTAGTTATAATATGTTTCAAATATTAATTCTTACCTTTTCTCCAATTAAAGAATTATCCAAGACTAAAGCTTTAAAATTATCAGCTGTCTTAATTATAGATTTAAACATTAAAATTATAACGGCATACACTAAAAGCGATGAATCTAAAGTCTTCAGATTCTCCTCTGTCATCTGTATCATCTGACATACCGGACAATCTTCCCCGCTGCAATCATGGTTATGTTCTTCAATTATAAAATATAAGGAGATAATTACTGAAAACAGTAAAAAAGCTATCATAAAAACAGAAGTTATTTTAGCTATTATATTTTTAACCATTTTTTACCTCCTTTTATACTCATCTATCCAACTATCGCAAGACATTCATTACAAATTCCATAAAACGTTGTTCTCATAGGATTAATCTTAAATCCATGATGCTTCGTGATGTGTCTCTCGAACTCAGTTATCTCATCACATTCAAGGTGTATTAGTCTGCCACATTCCTCGCACTTAAGATGATAGCAGTTAGGATAATCTCTTTCCTCTGAATCACCTATATATTCAAAGCAGGCACAGCTTGTCTCGTCGATAAGATACTTCTTAACCTTACCCTCCGACACCAGTTGTTCCAATCTTCTATATACCGTTGTTGTTCCAACAGGGATACTGTTGTCCTTAAAATACCTGCACACATCCGCTGCCGTAAAATGTTTACTGTTCGTAGTACGCAGGAAATTAAGCATTTCTTCACTTTGTTTTGTCTTATATTTTGCTTTCTCAGCCATATATAATCATTCTCCCTTTATTTAAATATTATAATTTGGAAATCATTTTCAAATTCGTATTATATTTCACAACTTGTTAAATGTCAAGAAAAATCGCCCTTGGGGACAGCAATGTAAACTTTTGTTTACATTGGTTCGTTTTTTGGTCTTGCTTTTTGCTTTCTCATATACTACTATGAATATCAAGCAGATAAATTCTTTAATAAATGTAATTATCATTTAGGATTTCTCCTACAATCCAAAGTATTATCCTGCTTAAAATCACAATCATTTTATTATATTGGCAGATACTGCATTTATCTTTATATTCTTTTTCCTCATATAAGGTTATGCCGTATGTGTCATATATGAAGGAGGAAATTTATGAGTTCTGTTTTAAAGAAATATTTCCCAATGATTAGGGAAAGACAAAATGTACTTGACGAAATAAACAGCAGACCCAATCTGCTTGAAAAGTTTAACTTATGGACTGATGATGAACGCGAAACATTCCTAAAATACTGCACTGGTGAGCGTGGTCTTAAGATTACATACGACCAGTATTTTAAAGAAGTTTTTAATCCCGATTATACCACCGAACGTCTGAATGACATGCTTTCCTGTATCATGGGACAAAAGGTCACAATCATCAATGTTCTCTCTAATGAAGGCGCACGTATAGCCTCCGAAAAATCTCTTCTGATGACCGATATTTTAGTTCAGCTTGAGAGCGGCAGTCTGGTTAATGTTGAAATTCAGAAGATAGGCATTGCATTTCCGGGTGAGCGTGCCGCCTGCTACTCTGCCGACCTTCTTTTAAGAGAATACAGACGCCTGCGTGACAAGAAAAAGAAGAATTTCAGTTACAGCGACATAATGCCGGTATATACCATCGTTATATTCGAGGAAAGTCCGAAGGAATTACGGAAAGCTGCCGGATATTACATACATAAGTCCAATACTATATTTGATACGGGAATCAAGGTAAATCTCCTGCAGAAATATATCTTTATATCGCTTGACAACTTTAGGGTTATTATGCAAAATAGAGTTGAGATTGCAAAAAGTGATGCAATTCAAAATGATTATACTGATGATAAAGGTATCGGAAGCTCCGATACGGGATTGCTGCATAATAGACTTGAAGAATGGCTTATGTTCTTAAGCTTTGATGAACCCGAATATATCGATATGCTTGTATCGCATAATCCATACTTCAGAGAGTTATATGAGGACATATACGATATGTGCCTTAACACAGAGGGGTTGATTAATATGTATTCAAAAGAGTTAGCTGAATTAGATCATAATACGGTGATATATATGATTGATGAGTTAAAGGCTGAGGTAGATAATCAGCGGATTGAGATTGATAACCAGAAGGCTGAGATTGA
>JAFTFE010000069.1 GCA_017449765.1 Lachnospiraceae bacterium
ATAATAGAAAAAGATAGCAGGAGGAATGACGATGAATCATTTTAAAGGAAAGCAATTTCAGCAGGATGTGATTATTGTAGCCGTGGGCTACTATCTTCGTTATAACCTTAGCTATCGTGAAGTTCAAGAAATCTTATATGATCGTGGCATTAACGTTTCTCATACGACGATTTATCGTTGGGTGCAAGAATATGGCAAACTACTCTATCAAATTTGGAAAAAGAAAAATAAAAAATCCTTTTATTCATGGAAAATGGATGAAACGTACATCAAAATTAAAGGAAAATGGCATTATTTGTATCGAGCCATCGATGCAGATGGTTTAACCTTGGATATTTGGTTACGTAAAAAACGGGACACACAAGCAGCCTATGCTTTTCTTAAGCGGTTAGTGAAGCAGTTTGATGAACCGAAGGTTGTAGTCACAGATAAAGCCCCCTCTATTACAAGTGCCTTTAAGAAACTAAAAGAATACGGCTTTTATCAAGGGACAGAACATCGTACCATTAAATACCTGAATAATTTGATTGAACAAGACCATCGTCCAGTAAAGAGACGCAATAAATTCTATCGAAGTTTACGCACTGCCTCTACCACGATTAAAGGCATGGAAGCCATCCGAGGATTATATAAGAAAACCCGAAAAGAAGGCACTCTCTTCGGGTTTTCGGTCTGTACTGAAATCAAGGTATTATTGGGAATCCCAGCTTAAATCATAGATACCGTAAGGGATTTTATTCTTTATTTAAAACTTTGCAACAGAACCATTATCACTAATATCAACAGTAACTAAAATTTCAATTGGGGTATCTGTTTTCTTCTCAAAATAGTCCGAGTCTATAAAATCGTTTCTTCGAGTATCTCTATCAAAAACAAATCGTAAAGCTGTTAATAGATTTGTTTTTCCGACATCATTAAGTCCGAAAAAAATATTTTTGTTTGATAGGTTAAGACTTATATCTTCAAAACTTCTAAAGTTCTTAATCTGTAGTGACTTAAATTCCATAATTTTATTTTTCCTTCGATTCTGATTTGTATCAAATTATTTGACGTTACTTCAAAAAGGACTTCTTCCAATTTCATTTAATATCTACATTAAAAACACAATATATTAGCATTACGAATATATTGTTATTGCATTGTTTCTATATTATGTTTTCGTTTTTCAAATTCTGCTTCAGCAAATCGTTTAAAAATTTAGACGTGTTTGAGTACCCTTGCTTCCTAGCTAATTTAATTAATCCTTCTTTTACAGATGGTTCTAAAGTATAAGAACAAGTTATCCGTTTCTCATTTTTTGTCTCATTAACAGGTAGATTACTATTTTTCTTTTTAGTCATCACTTTTTTTATATTATCCGTATCTAAATCAAAAGCCATTATATTTCCCTCTCTTCTATAAACATTATGCAAATATTGTATCTACATTATTTTTCTATTGTATTTGTAATATTCTGGAATGTACTATCTAACGCATTAAAAAACGTTTTATTTTTAATATTTATTTCTTTATCTTCCTGCATCTCAACAATTGGAGTTCCGTCTAAGGTTGATCGATTAAAAAGTTCTTTTTCTGGAATTAAAGCTATTACGCTTTCATCCTCTGAAATCTTTTGTGAGAACTCTTTAGATGATTTTGTATTATGTCGTATCCTATTACCTATAAATAATGTCTGTGCTGTGATATAACTTTCTCTTGATCTTACATCAATCACTTCATCTTTAAAGTTTGCTAGTCTTTCTAATAGTAAACTTTTTGATGTAAATCCATATTGGCTAGGTTCAATTGGACTGAGTATGTAATGACTGATTGCTATAGCATTTTTGGTGACAGTTAAAAAATCAGGGTGGCAATCAATTAAAACAAAATCGTATTTTCTTATTGTATCGATATTATCTTGAAACCACATCATCAAAAGTAAATCCTTATTATGTTTTGTACTCAATTCAATTTCTAACTCATCAAGCATCGGAGAAGATGG
Source organism: Lachnospiraceae bacterium (assembly GCA_017449765.1). Lineage (GTDB taxonomy): Bacteria > Bacillota > Clostridia > Lachnospirales > Lachnospiraceae > Coprococcus_C. The sequence continues at coordinate 1,982 of JAFTFE010000069.1, forward strand.
GATTATATCCAAATTATTATGAATATTATGAATTTCTACTTCCCCACCTTCAAAAATATTATAAACAGTATTCTCTGTTGTAAATAAATTATATGTTTGACTTAAACTACATTGGTGGTCACAGTCAATTAACAAAACATTTTTACCTTGTTTTGAAAGCCACTCCCCATAATTGAATGTTAATGTTGTTTTTCCTACTCCACCTTTAATAGCTGCAAAGCTGATAATTTTCATAATCTTTCCTCTGTTCTAAATTATTAATACAATACATTCGCAATATATTTATATTATATCATGGATATATTGTAAGTACAATATAAAAATAATACGAAAAATAATAATAATATATTATTTTTCGTATTATTTTCTTTTGGCGTTTTTTTAAGCTATACTTCTTTCTTTTTCATTGAGTCTGACAGTTCTTTTTTAATTCTCTCTAGTTCCTTTTGTTCTTCTGATGTCGTTTCATTCACATATGCAGGTTTATATCTATGGTCAGGAATATTATTTCCATTGACAGCTTCAACTTTCCCTTTTGTTTTAGTATACTTTGTTTTATCTTCTTCAGGTTGCAGTATATCACCACTATCAATATAGCGCATTACAGCCGTTTTAAGATACTTAACTAGATTTGGCTTAGAATAGTCCAATTTCTTGTTTGAAACGTATTCCAGATGCTTTCTGACACCTTTGAGACCTACTATTTCTTCTAACTCTTTATATAGGGGGTATACTTCTTGTTGAAGATTAGCCATTAAAGTAATGTCGGTCATTTCTACTGGGGAAAGTAATGTACTCGTAATCAGTTCCATAGTGTATTTACTTTGCATTGCTTCAGCAAATAATGCCTGTTGATTTAGTTCCCTATCTGCCTTCCCTTGCAAGTATGCAGGATCTTGTTCTCTTATCTTGTATTCTCCATTTAATTCTTGTGGTTGTTCTTTCTTCGTTATATGGAACTGTATGCTGTCAATAGTTCGCCCTATCTTTATTTTTTCATAAGTAACATTATAATGTGTATGTTCGTTAATTTCTTGAATTGCTGTTTTTAAAATTCTAGTTTCAAAATGTGTAAACCTTTTATATTCTGTGACAGTGTCTGTTAAAACTCTCAACTCATTCATTGGAATAGAGGGATTTCGGTATTCTTCTAATTGATTATGTCTCCTACCACCTTTATTTTGATAATGTTCGTATTGATTAAAGTGCATACACAACCACTTATAAATAATAATGCTATATTTACTATTTAGTTCCATTACATCAGTCAAAGCGTATTGTGTGAAGTTCTGCTTTAATTCAATTAAATAAGGCATAATATCAATATCAAATCTAATTTTCACTTCGTTATTATAACTATTCCATTCCACCATTGGAATTGGAACAATGCTTTTCATCTTATACCCTTTATCTTTAACCTCTTTTATCTCAAAGTAAGCGGTTTTTTGCATTTTTTCAATCGCTTCTCTAAAACGACTATGTTTATTGCTATCTGATACATCAAAAAAAGCAAAAAGTTCCCTTTTGGACAAAAAAACAATATTATCTTTTGGAGGATTATCGGTATCTATACAAGATACTGCCAACTCAAAAATTTTGAGTGGTACTTTATCCATTTTTGCAACACTAGAAATAAGATCGTTATGCTCTACTACTTTTCTCTTTGGAAATTCGTTCATAAAGGCTGCCTTCTTTTGTAAGTGATTGTTTTCTGTTATAATTGACATTAGAAATACGTTCCTTTGCGTGTTTTGAATGGGCATAGAGAAAAGGTTGACTAAATCTAATTCTCTATGCTTTTATTATATCATAAAAATAGCCACTTGTAGAGTATTTTTGTGGCTATATACATAGTTTTTTGTGGCTATATACATAGTTTTTTGTGGCTATATACATAGTTTTTTGTGGCTATATACAACTGTCAACGTACATTATTACTGGCTTTATCTGTACGCAAAAGAACAAAAGACAAATATATATAAGATAAATAAAGATAGGCTTCGCCTATTTTTTCTTTTTTAAAATTTGAGTAAATATTTGACATCATTTTGAAAAGTGCTAGAATAGTGTTAGTTAATTTAACTAACACTATTTACAAAGAGGTGTCTATATGATTAAAATTGACCCTTTAATTGACTACTCAAAAGAACAACGAAGGGCGATTGCTTTTATTGACATGAAATCATTCTATGCAAGTGTAGAATGTGTTGAAAGGGGGTTAAATCCTTTGTCTACATCACTATGTGTCATGAGTGGTGCAGATAACTCAGCAGGGTTGATACTTGCAAGCTCGCCTACCTTTAAAAAAGTATTTGGTAAAAATAATGTTGGTCGAAGTAGAGACCTACCCTTTTATACCAACAATCGAAAATTCAACTATCAAAATTATTATCGTACAGCTCCACGTGATTGGCTAAATAAAGTTAATCCCCCCTCAAAAAGTAAGGTAGCATTTATAGAGTCTTGGGCAAAGA
>JAFTFE010000070.1 GCA_017449765.1 Lachnospiraceae bacterium
AACATCAGAAAAGAGCTTTGCATCTATGGCTATTATACCATTGTCTTTTATTTCTCCTCTAAGCTCTGTTTCTATACCAAGCTCTGTATCATTTGAGGTTAAAAGGATCTTTCCGTTTGATACGGTAATAAGGATACATTCAAGTATAGTCATAGTGGTTTTTGATGGGACAGCCTTTGAAACTATACTTACTGCATTGACCAGATCGTTTTTTGAACAATAAAATTCCATGTCAGCCTTCTTTCGTAATATATATTTTAAATAGTTAATATTATATAGTATTAGTAGTAGTGTCTGTTGATTTGTTAATTTATAGGATAAATCCTTTATTTTAGCCTTTTTTTATTTTTTAAGCTGTTGATTCAACGTTTCTCAAGTATATTTTTTATTTCCTCTATTTCTCTCTTTGTAGGTGAATCAGCGGATATTTCCTTGTTTATCTTGTTAATACTGTTAATTACAGTAGCATGATCCCTGTTTCCAACGGCTTTGCCTACCTGATCCTGTGAGCTTTCCGTCATATTACGGCATAACCAGGTAGCAACCTGTCTGGGATGTACTATATCCTGCGATCTCTTTTTTGAATTTATATCGTCTATTGAGACATTATAGTAATCGCATACAACTTCAATAATATCATTCATTGATATTCTCTTTGATTCATTGACAGTTATATACTCTGAAATAGAGTTTTTAACAACATCAAGATCAAGATCTACATTATTAAGGTTTTTAAGAGCCTTTATCTTATTGAAAGCGCCTTCAAGTTCCCTTATGTTATTCTTTATATTAGAAGCGATATAGTCAATTATCTCATTTGAAAGAGGTATATTGTTTATTTCTGAATACCTTTGGAGTATAGCTGCCCTTGTTTCATAGTCAGGAGAATCAATTGAGGCGGTAAGACCTGACTGAAATCTTGTTTTAAGTCTGTCTGAAAGCTCTTCTATATCTTTTGGATGCTTATCAGAAGATAATACTATAGCTTTGTTTTCAGAATGAAGATCATTAAATGTATTAAAGAATTCATCCTGAGTCTTTTCTTTATTTACAAGGAACTGAACGTCATCAAGCAGAAGACAGTCCACATCCCTGTACTTCTCTCTTAATTTATATGTTGACTGCTCTCTTATATTCTTTATTACATAGTTTGTAAAAGTCTCACTGGTTTCATAGATGACTTTCTTTGTAGGATCCATTTTTAATATATAATGGCCTATGGCATGCATTAAGTGGGTTTTGCCTACTCCGCTGTTTCCGTAAAGAAATAAAGGATTAAAATCCTTGCCGGGATTTTCAGCAACCGCAAGCGCCGCTGACTGGACAAACTGATTATTTTTTCCTACTACAAAGGTATCAAATGTATATTTATCATTAAGATTTGACACATTATAATAGGAAGAAACTGGTTTATTATTCTCCTGTAAATTAGATTTATGGTTGATAAACGATATTTTATAATGTCTGCCGGTGACTTCTTCAGTGGCCACTTCAAGGGGAGTTTTATATTTTTTACTATAGTAATCTATACCTATTCCCTCATCCTGCTCAAAAGGGATCATTATATTAAGATCATCATTAATAACCGAATCTATAACAAGAGGAACTATAAATGTACGATATGCAGCATCTGTCATATCATACTCTATTTTAGTTTTATTTTTTATGCTTTCCCAGGCTGTATAGATGTCTTCCATAGCAATTTCTCCTATGACCGTAATCCCTGTTATTTTAACATAAATGTGATATAAGGGTCAAAAAAGGATATAATAGACATAATACTTTTAAGAGTTAACGTAATATTATCCACAATTTGTTGATAAATTGTTGAAAAATATTTATTTATCATTTAATAACAGAAAATATTTATTTTTTGTCGTTGTAAAACCTGATTTTTAAAGTAAATATCTTTTTGTGTAGAAATTGTTGATAAGTATCTGATAATTTTTATGTATAATAATATATGTCAACTTTATAACATTATCAACATTATATTGTGGAAAACTTATTATCGTAAACGACAAAGTTATTTTTACTTTGGCGTTATACTTTTATTATTGACTATAAGGTCGTATTTCCTATATAATAACGGTTGCGTCTAATTCGCTAGATTTTCCGGTGTGGACATTTCCACGTTATGAATAAAGATAAAGGAGGATTTGATTATGTGGATGACATATCAGCCTAAGGTAAGGCAAAGAAATAAAGTCCATGGCTTCAGAAAGAGAATGAGTACTTCAAACGGACGTAAGGTATTACAGGCAAGGCGTCGTAAAGGCAGACATAAGCTCACGGTATAATATAAACTAATGACTGCACAAACGTGTAGTCATTTTTTAAGGGATTATTGAATAATACCGAAAGCTTAAAAAATAATCTTCAGTTCCGCAAGGTTTATAATGAGGGAAGACCTAAAGCAGACACTTATTTTGTAATGTTCATACGGGAAAATGGTCTTGATCATAATAGACTCGGAATTTCCGTGAGTAAAAAAGCAGGTAATTCTGTGGTAAGACACAGGCTCACGCGGTTGATAAGAGAATCATACAGACTACATGAGGATATGTTCAGTAGTGGTCTGGACATAGTAGTCACAATACGTGGGGTAAAGAAAAATCCTCAGATAAAAGAAAAAATAGTTAAGCTTAAAAGACAGGATGTTGATAAATCCTTGATTTACCTCGCAAAGAAGCAGAATATTTATAAAAATTGAAAAAAACAGTTATTTATTTAATAAAACTTTATCAAAGATATATTTCTCCATACAAAGGTACAAAATGTCCCTATTTTCCTTCATGCTCCGAATATGGTATTCAGGCAGTTGAAAGATACGGGGCTTTATACGGCGGTTTTATTGCCATATACAGAATATTTAGATGCAATCCTTTTTCAAAAGGGGGAGTGGATCCTGTACCTGAGATAAATATGGAGAATTATCACAGGCTTATAGGGAGGTAAAGATTGATAGAAGGTATAATGCTTACCCAGTATAACGGAGCTATACTGGGGCCTATAGCTAAAATACTCGGATTACTGATGAATCTTATATTTGATTTTCTTGATGTCATCGGTATTCCAAATATAGGTTTGTCTATTATATTATTCACGGTAGTAATATATCTGTGTCTGATGCCTTTGACTGTAAAGCAGCAGAAATTCAGTAAATTAAGCTCCATTATGAATCCTGAGCTCAAGGTTATACAGGAAAAGTATAAAGGAAAGAAAGATCAGGATTCAATGATGGCTCAAAACGAGGAAATGCAGGCTGTATATAAAAAATATGGAGTTTCCCCATCTGGTTCATGTATACAGCTTGTAATACAGATGCCTATACTTTTCGCATTGTACAGGGTTATTTATAATATTCCGGCTTATGTTGATAAGGTAAAGCAGACGCTTCTTCCGCTTGCACAGCAGATACTTGATACTGCGGGCGCTTCGGAGTTTGTACAGACATTTGCGGTTACAAAACAGCTCACATACAGCGATTTCAGCACTACTGACGGTATAATAGATATACTTAACCGGGCTTCAAGTGCCGAATGGAGTTCAATAGCAGAGAAATATCCTCAGTTTGAGTCATTTGCTTCTGTTTATGCAGAATTCAAAAAATATAATAATTTCCTTGGATTAAACATTTCAGATTCTCCGTGGTTTATAATAAGGGATTCATATGTGAGCGGAAAGTATCTGCTCATAATAGGAGCTTTGCTCATACCGGCTCTTGCGGCGGCAACCCAGTGGATAAATACTCTTTTCATGCCGCAGCAGCAGAATTCACCGGATGGTGAAAATCAGATGATGCAGTCAATGAAGATGATGAATACTACAATGCCTCTTATATCGGCATTTTTCTGTTTCACTCTTCCCTGTGGTATGGGTATATACTGGATCTCCGGCGCGGTTATCCGTTCTATCCAGCAGGTACTTATAAATAAGCACATCGATAAAATGGATATGGACGCGCTTATTGAAAAGAATAAGGCAAAATATGAAAAAGAGCAAAAAAAGAAAGGTCTTTCTTATGGAAATCAGATGAAGAAAGCAGCCTCCGTATCTGCAAAGGCCGCATCTGCATCAGGCCTTTCCACTAAAGAAAAGGAAGAAAAAATAGCTAAAGCTAAAGAATTCTATGCTTCGCGCGAAAAAGAAGGCAGCATAGCTTCAAAAGTAAATCTTG
>JAFTFE010000071.1 GCA_017449765.1 Lachnospiraceae bacterium
GAGTGGAGTATGATAATAATTTCGATGAAGATATGATGGAATATGACAGTGGATATGACGACGATATGGTGGAAGGGGACTTTTCCGATTACAATGATAGTGAATTAGATGATTTACTTAAGATGCTTCCTTCAGATATGAGAGATGAGCTGTCAGATATTATGGATAACTATAATGAAACCGGGGATATGAAAGAGGCGTTAAGGCTTATGGAGAATAGTGCCTTTGGAAAAATGCTCCATAATGCTTTTGATGATTATCTTAAGAAATTGAGTAAGAAAATACATTCCAATAAATCTAAAATGGATAAAGAATGCTCGAAATGGTACGAATTTTGTAAGACAATTCATGATGAAGAACCTGCACAGCAGTTATCATTTAATTTTGTCGGTATTAATGCTGATGGAGTAGATATGGGTACTGCGCCAATTGTTTGTGAAACAGGTTCTAATACCATAGTGGACAATCTATGTAAGAATGGAAGTGTCAAGCTGCTACGTGATTATTGTAAGTATCTCCGGCTGGATCATGGTAAAAATGATTCAAAGAACAAGCTTGCGCACATTATAGAGGAAGCATTTATTAATCATCCGGAATATGTTGTCACAGGTTTTGTAAGAAAGGAATGGGAGCAGTTCTATGAATTAATTACTAATGGAACTATACCTGATGATATGACTGATTATTGCGGAATGCATATTGCACTAAGTCTTGGTTTGGTGGAGATAAGCTACAAGTCAGATATAGGTGTGAAGTGTGCTGATGTCCGAATGGCAGCTAATCTGGCTAATATAATGAATCAGATAACTCCTGATATTACTTCGAAACTTTTCGATTCAAGTGAGAAATTCACTGAGGATATTGGGAAATATGTGATAATGTACGGGTGTATATCCTTCCGTGATCTTTATGATGTATATTGTAAAGAAATTAATGTAGAGATTGATAAGGAATCATTTTGCAGAAATATATTCTGGTACCTTCGTATGCGCCAAAGAGCCATTACATCATACTACAGAGATGATTCTGATGTTTTTGCCTCATCATATGTAGGCGTATGGGAGGCAGATATAATAAATGTATGTGATTACGCTGAGAATTACGTGAAGGACTGGAAGTGCAAAAGATATACCAATAAGCAATGTGAAGATATGGTAAGTGGTTTTAATGTCTATTATGAGGAATGGAATTATATGACTCATGTATTGTCACAATTGTCAACATCTGAGAACGTGTATGATTTCGTTGAGGATATGTTTTGCGGAGTACGTGATGGATGGGGTGTATATGATGTTCTGGGTAATATATATGAATGCTTTGAAGTTCATACTGCCATTTATCATGCTCAGGTATGGCTGGCAACAATGAAAACGGTAATCAATACAGATATTCCTATGTTAAAATCCTATTCAAGGCAAGACTATTTTTCCAGGATGAAGGAATGGCCGCCAATGCTTTATCCTCTTGAAGATGAGGAGATTTTGGAGGAAACATGTGAGCCTGAGAGAATGGGGAGAATAGTAAAGCTTCCTGATGATGTACAGATGGCTATATATAATATTATGTGTGCGAAGAAAGAACCAATCAAAGAGATTAAGAGGATAGATGGTATCTGTGGGGATAACCCCGAATGGTTATATCTTCTCGCGGTTAAGTACACAGGATGGGAACAGCTTGAGAAGGCAAGGGAAACATTTAACAAATTAGAAAGTGTTTGTAAAGATTCTAATATAAAAAATGTGATAGATGATTTTTATGATTATTATGATTCTGTTACAGGAAGGATTATGGATGAACTGTTCGATGATAAGACGATTTTATACCCTAAGGGTGAGACTTATGTGCGTAGCGAAAAGAAAGTGGGGAGAAATGATCCGTGTCCGTGCGGAAGTGGTAAGAAGTATAAACATTGTTGTGGAAGAGGATAAATTATATGCTGTATGATAAGGATATACGAGATGATCTATGTGATTTTCTTGAAGAAAAATACGGTAGAATCCGTTTCTTTGAGGAGCTTACAATGGGCAAATCCAGAGCCGATATTGTCATGGTAACCAATAATGGATTATATGGAATAGAGATCAAGAGCGATGCAGACACGTACCAGCGGTTAGAACGTCAGGTCAAAGATTATGACAGGTTCTATGATTACAACATAGTTGTGGTGGGAACAACACACGCCGGTCATATAGGAGAACATGTGCCTGATTATTGGGGAATAATAACGGTGGAACTTGTTGAGGGTAAAGTTGATCTGTATGAGTACAGAAGCCCTTCGCCTTGTCCTAAAGCAAAACTGATTAACCAGATGCATTTTCTCTGGAAGAGTGAAATGCGCCATATACAGGATAAGCTTAACCTGTATAAATATTCTGATAAGAGCAGAGCGTATATTCGCAAGTATCTTATGGACAAGGTTCCTCATGATGAACTTAAGGCATATCTGATTGATGAACTGTTTGAGAGGGAGTATCATTTATAATATGGAATTTGGTTAGGAGCAGTAAGATAGGACATTTTGTTCTGTCGTATGCGTTAGGTATAAAGGTGCAACTATAATGTTGATTGTAGATGTGCCTTTTTTTAATTAGAAATTGATTATTCTGAGCTTTTTTTGTAAAATATACATTAAATTTCATAAATGAAGTATAGAATTGCATGGGATAATAAATGTAAGTGTGATATACTTAATTACATAATAAGATAAACTGGGAGGACTTGCAATGAGCCAAAAAACTAATGCTAACATAGGATTCGAAAAACAACTATGGGATGCTGCTTGTGTGTTATGGGGACATATTCCTGCAGCGGAATATAGAAAAGTGATAATAGGACTTATTTTTTTGAGATATATTTCAGCAGCATTTGATAAGAGATACCGGGAATTAGTTGAAGAAGGAGATGGGTTTGAGGACGATAGAGATGCATACGCAATGGATAATATATTCTTTGTCCCAGAAGAAGCAAGGTGGAACACGATAGCTTCGGCAGCTCATACTGCCGAGATAGGAACTGTGATAGATAATGCCATGAGGGCTATAGAAACGGAGAATAAAACACTCAAGAATGTTCTCCCGAAAAACTATGCAAGTCCTGATCTGGATAAGCGTGTATTAGGAGATGTTGTAGATATATTCACTAATAATATTGATATGAGTAATACTGAAGATAGTGAGGACTTGCTTGGCAGAACGTATGAATACTGTATTGCTCAGTTTGCAGAAAAAGAAGGGGTGGGTGGCGGAGAATTCTATACTCCGTCAAGTGTTGTAAAAACGCTCGTTTCAATTCTCCGTCCATTTGATAATTGTCGAGTATATGACTGCTGCTGCGGCAGTGGAGGCATGTTCGTACAGAGTGCAAAATTTATTCAAGCACATTCGGGTAATAGAGGCTCTATATCCGTATATGGACAGGAAGCAAATGCTGATACTTGGAAGATGGCAAAAATGAATATGGCTATTCGTGGGATTGATGCGGATTTTGGATCATATCAGGCAGATACATTTACAAATGATTTACATCCAACACTTAAAGCAGATTTCATATTGGCGAATCCGCCATTTAATTATCATCCGTGGAATCAGGATAAACTCTTAGATGATGTCAGATGGAAATATGGAATACCACCGGCAGGAAATGCCAACTATGCATGGATACAACACATGATTCATCATCTTGCACCAAATGGTAAGATTGGCCTTGTATTGGCGAATGGTGCACTTTCAACACAGACTAGCGGTGAGGGTGAGATTCGTAAGAAGATAATTGAAGACGATTTGATTGAGGGCATAATCGCCATGCCGACTCAGCTTTTTTATAGTGTTACAATTCCGGTAACATTATGGTTTATTACTAAAGGCAAAAAGCAGAAAGGAAAAACGTTATTCATTGATGCCCGTAAAATGGGACATATGGTGGATCGTAAACACAGAGATTTTACTGATGAAGATATTCAGAAGCTTGCGGATACATTTGAAGCATTTCAAAATGGTACTCTTGAAGATGTAAAAGGATTTTGTGCCGTTGCGTCTTTAGAAGATATTGCAAAACAAGACTACATTCTTACTCCGGGAAGGTATGTTGGCATAGAGGAGCAGGAAGATGATGGAGAACCATTTGAAGAGAAAATGACACGATTGACAACTGAACTTTCAGGAATGTTTAAAAAGTCTCATGAGTTGGAAGAAGAGATAAGGAAGAAGCTGGGGGCGATTGGGTATGAAATATAAGAAGTATGCTCTTGAAGAACTTGTGAATATAAAATATGGTAAAAATCAAAAGAAAGTTCAGGCGGAAGATGGAAATGTACCCATATATGGAACAGGTGGGATAATGGGGTTTGCAAAAGAGTATTTATATGATAAACCATCTGTATTAATTGGAAGAAAAGGTACTATAAGTAAAGTTAAGTATGTTGATCATCCGTTTTGGACTGTTGATACATTGTTCTATACAGAAGTCAATGATGAGGTGGTAATTCCTAAGTATTTGTATTACTTAATGTCATTGATTGATTTGGGTCAATATAATGAGGGTACAACTATTCCTAGTTTACGAACAGAAACTTTATATAGATTGGAATTTGAAATACCGTCTATCAAAGAACAAGAAATAATATTATCATTAATTAAACCGATAGAAGATAAAATAAAGTTAAATAATGGTATAAACGATAATTTA
>JAFTFE010000072.1 GCA_017449765.1 Lachnospiraceae bacterium
CCTCGTGTCGCTGGTTCGATTCCGGCTCTGGGCACGATTTGCAAAGGTGCAGTAAATCATTATCGGTGGTTTACTGTATTTTTTTGCTTATTTAACAATTCGCATGCCAAGTGTTGCAGGCGACATATAATTTAAAATGAATTAATATTTTAGAGAGGAAAAAATTATGAAAGAGTTCTTAAGTACACTAAATGACATTAACAGTGCTATCAATGATTTTGTATGGGTTAAGATAGGAATTATCCTGTTAATCGGTACGGGTATACTTACTACCTGTGTTACAAAGTTTTTCCAGGTAAGCCATCTCGGACATTGGTGGAAGAATACCATAGGTGGTGTCTTCAAGAAGGAAAGCAAAGCTACAAGAAAGACAGATAAACAGTCTATTTCACAGTTTCAGGCGCTTTGTACAGCTCTTGCAGCAACTATCGGTACAGGTAATATAGCCGGAGTATCGGGAGCTATCGTTATGGGTGGTGCCGGTGCAGTCTTTTGGATGTGGGTAGCTGCCTTTTTTGGAATGATGACTAATTATTCTGAAAATATATTGGGTATATATTATAGAAGAAAGAACAGTAAGGGTGAATGGTGCGGCGGTGCTATGTATTATCTTAAGGACGGACTTGGGTCCAAAAAACATTGTAAGACACTCGGCTCTGTTCTTGCGGTACTTTTTTCCATATTTGCCATACTTGCATCATTTGGTATAGGTAATATGGGACAGGTAAATAAGATTACTCTTAATCTTAAATCAACATTCTTTAAGAATTCGACTGCTACTATCGGAGATACAGGTATTTCTGTTCCGGCACTCATAATCGGAATTTCCATTATGATTCTTGCCGGGCTTATAATAATCGGTGGACTCCAGAGAATCGCTGCGTTTGCTGAAAGAGTTATTCCTTTTATGGCTGTTTTATACATACTTGGTTCAATTGCAATAGTTATATATCATTTTTCAGATATAGGAAAAATGTTCGGAGTTATATTTAGATGTGCATTCGATTTTAAGGCTGTTGGAGGAGCGGCAGGAGGTCTTCTTATCAAGCAGGCCGTAGTTCAGGGGTGTAAGCGAGGAGTCTTCTCAAATGAGGCAGGTCTTGGTTCTTCCGTTATGGTGCACTCGTCTTCTAATGTTAAGGAGCCGGTTATCCAGGGAATGTGGGGAATATTTGAGGTTTTCTTCGATACAATAGTTGTTTGTACCATGACAGCGCTTGTAGTCCTTTCATCAGGAGCAATCGACTTAAATACAGGACTTGCAGCTGAAGGAACTGATGATGCGACACTTGTAGCAACTTCATTTTCAAATGTATTTGGTAAGCCGGGCGAAATATTTGTTTCACTTGCAATTTTACTTTTTGCTTTTACGACTGTTCTTGGCTGGTCACAGTACGGAACAAGGGCATGGGAGTATCTCTTTGGTGAGAAATCTTCCAAGTATTACAGAATATTCTTCGTATTACTTATAGTTTCAGGGGCGATAATGACCTCATCCATAGCATGGGATATATCGGATACCTTTAACGGACTTATGATGATTCCTAACCTTATAGGTGTAATTACACTTATTCCTATGGTAATTAAACTTACAAGGAATTATGTGAACCGAAATATAAAAGGAGAAGACGAAGAGCCTATTCTTTCGTTCCATCCGGAGATTCAGGAAGATCACAAGAGTACGCTTAATGATTAATTAAGAGTTAAAACATATAACGATTGACGAGTTTTTGTCAATCGTTATATTATTATAAAAAGAAATTATTTAGGAAAGATATTATGTCGGTTATGAGATTGGACAAATTCCTTGCGGATGCAGGTGCGGGAACAAGAAGCGATGTAAAGATAAAAATCAAAAAAGGTCAGGTGACTTTAAACGGGAAAACTGTGGGGAAGAGCGATATAAAGATTAATCCCGATAGTGACGAGGTTTGTCTTGATGGGAAAAAACTCATCTATAATGAGTTTGAATATTTTATGTTGAACAAGCCTCAGGGAGTTGTTTCAGCGACAACCGATGCAAAGGATAAGACGGTTATCGAACTTATTACGGAAGCAAAAAGACGTGATCTTTTTCCTGTCGGTAGACTGGATAAGGATACCGAAGGACTGCTTATCATAACCAATGACGGTAAGCTTGCAAATAGGCTTCTTGCGCCGGGAAAGCATGTAGAAAAGACGTATTTTGCGATAATTGCCGGAGAGGTAACAGAGGATACGGTCTTAAGGTTTGCTGAAGGTATAGATATAGGAGATGACAAGCCTACAGCACCGGCGAAGCTCAAGCTTAAAGGAACTTATGATAAGGAAGAAATAACCAAAATTACATATAATAACGTATCTGATGGTAATAACAGTGGAAATGATACCATAATAAGTGAAGTGGAAATAACTATAACCGAAGGCCGTTATCATCAGATAAAAAGAATGTTTGAAGCGGTTGGTATGAGGGTAATATACTTAAAAAGACTTAGTATGGGAAACTTAAGCCTTGATGACAGCCTAAAACCCGGAGAGTACAGAATGCTTACGGATGAGGAAGTAAAGCTTTTGGTTGGCAATTTCTAAAAATGGGTCTATGATCGGTAGATTCATAAAATTATATGAATCTGTGACAAAAGGGAAGATTAGTATGGAAGAAAATAAAGAATTACAAGCTGCGCTCTTAAAATTAAAGAATTGGGCATATGAATTAAATAAATGTGCGGGTAAAACAGATACCGAAGCGGAGGAATTTTGGAACAGACTAAAAAAGGACAATGCCGTACTTCGCGAGTTCGCATACTACTATGATTACCGGGATTTTTTGTGCGAGCTTAAGATAGGAAGATATACCATAGCGGATATACTTGTTTGGCAGATGGATCATTTCAGAGCACATATGGACAGAAGCGACAGTGCCAACAGGTATGACAAGGACAAGCTTTTACTTAGCACTTTTTCAACACTGCTTGATATGCACGAAAATCCTGATGCTATCATGAAGGAATTTGAAGAAGAGACAGGTATAGATATATCCGGCGGATGGTATACACATTAGCATAAAAAAGCGGTATCAGTTGTGTCTGATACCGCTTTATCTTATGTGACTTATGTATTTATCCTATGCGTAATTGTTATATATCAAACCGCTATATACTGATTGATTGTATGATGTACCCTGATTTACTTTAGTATTTGGGTAGGTAACAATCAGTCGGTTGATATATGCCATTGGGTCGAGTGTAAGTCGGTCGGTAGCTATTGATATATCATCTTTAAAAGAAGATATGTCATTGAATAATTCTTGGAATTCGCCGTTCTTTACACTCTGTATAAGGAGAGATTCTTCCTTAATTATATGATTGTCTTCTGATATATTAAGTCCGGCAGATTCAAGTTCATTACGATGCTTATTAACTATCGCAGATATATCATTGAAAAGATTCCTACGTCCTACCTTGCTTTCCTGCGCTGAATCCGAAAGGTCAACCAGACTGTTATAGGAATCAACGAATGCATCGACCTGACTCATAACATTATCTATATCAGGAGCAAATTTTATCTTAACCGGCTTATCCGACACACTGTGGAAATCCAATGTGATAACCTGATTGACAGATATATTGTTAGTAGCAGCGGCATGCGTTTCACCGTTAATTACAAAAGATGAATTGTTCGGCTCTGATTCCACATTGTTAAGTCCAAGGTCATCCACGAAATCATAATCTTCACCTGCAACTGAGAAAGAGAAGAAAAGTCCGTCGTCGCTATTCGGACGGCCTGTTCCATCGGATGATATCTGTAATGCGGAACGTTCACCGTCTCGAACAACATTTGCGGTAACTCCTGCATCACGATTATTGATAAAACCTGCAATCTTGTTCTGTATATCAAAATTTGTATCATCTGATGCTACAGTTACGTTGAAATTAGAACTGCCGTTTACCGTATCCAAAGTGAAATTATAGCTTCCGGTCGAGAAATATCTTGAATTTGACGGAAGGAATTCTCCGGTATTCACCTGCTTAGTGGCAAGTGCTTTAACTTCTATATCAAGTTCATCAGGAAGAGAGGTATAATCCGTATTTTTAAGTTCGCCGCTTACAGATGATTCATTATCAGATATAAGCATCTTCTTGGAGTATACATCGCTTTCCTTGTCGTTAAAGCTTCCGGCAATATCTTTTAAGGTAAGGGCTGCTTCCTTGATATTAATTACATGCTCCTGCTTGTCAGGAGAAAGTGAAAACTTATATAAAGGAAGACTCTTATTATATTTAGCCATATTATTATAAACTGCACGAAGTTCAGACGACTTATGTGCAGTCGTACGTTTTTTAGTTGTCAAGCTGCGGCTCATGTAATTATAAACTTCGTTATTTACCTGCATAAGACGTCCTCCTTCCTTAGTATAATACTTAAAATTCAGGCTACCATCCCACATTAAAAGATAATGATAGATAATAATATAATATCTCATTTATACAATATAGTCTATAGTAATAATATACTATATTTTTGCTCTTCTTTTGTGCATTTTAGCGGGTTTATGAGGGGCATATAGCAGCTTGATAACAATTTGCACAATTTACGTAAAAATCAGAAACGAGAATTCGCATAGACCCGCTCAGAAACAGACTGTTTGAGCGAAGGGAGTTGTCTGTTTCGTGCAGGGTGTAAAGAATTCGAGTTTACTGATTTAGTAAATTGATTGCAAGTTATCAAGCTGCTATATGCCCCTCATAAACCCTCAAAACCAAAAAAATTAAGATTTTACTTGACTTTAAGGCATTATTTTGGTAATCTATACGTTGCGATGGAAGAGGTCTTTTTTTTATGCCTTAAAATCAAAAAAATGAAGATGGAGGTGGATAGTTGTGCGTGTTAAGATAACATAGGCA
>JAFTFE010000073.1 GCA_017449765.1 Lachnospiraceae bacterium
ACTTCTCGGACATTCAGATGTAAGTACCACAATGAATGTATATGCACACTCAACCAGAGAGGCAAAGCGTTCATCAGCAAGACTTCTTGACAAAGTAGCAGGTATTGATTAGAGTTAGTACAAAATGATAATTTCCCTCGTTTCCCTTATAGGTTATTCATAAGGGAAAAAACAAGGGAAAACGGACATAATTTCGATGTGATCTGTTCGGAATGTGTTGAAAATAAAGGAAAGTTACATAGAGACATCTACAAATTTAGATTTATTTAGTTTGATATTGCTTAATGAATGTAAAGTTGATATATATAATTTTACATATGTAGATAAAAAATCAAAAGGAATAAAATGGGACAAAGTTAAACTAATGAAAAGCAGACCTGATATTAATAATATTTTATTATCAAAGTATAGTAATTTTAAATATAGTTATATTTTATCTGACCATTTAAAAACAATTCTTGTAACGCTTGTTCCCAACAATATAAAGCTGATAGAACTTTCAGAAAAAATACGTAATGTTGAGGAGTCAATAAGAAATATAGCTGCACATCAAATTGTTTCTATTGATGAAGAATTTATAAAAAATAAAACAGGTTTTAACAGTATTGAAATAGTTAATATGTTAAAGAATGCATTTAAGTATACGAAGATTAATATTAAGAAAGAATACTGGGATTCTTATGAGAAAATGAATGATGAAATAATAAGGGAACTTGGATGATAAAAATGTAATATATGTCATCTGTGAGGTATATAAGTTTGGATATTAATGAGACCAACAATGCTATATTATCTTAATGAGAAAGGGAGATGAACATTATGAGTAAAAATAAAAGTTCCTTTGATTATTTTATGCAAGACTACATCGGCTTTGGATATATTTCATTACACTCATTCACTTCTATGCTCAACGGACTTTGTCCACGCCGCAGGTGGCTTCCTACCAACAGGCTCTGCCTACTTGGATTTACCGCAAGGACATTTCATTCCTTGACCTAGACCAAGTTTCACTTGGAGGGAGTTAAGGCGGCTGCCTTAACAATCCGCTGAGCGCACATACAAAGTAACCATAAGCGAGGTGATGAAAATGGCTATTTACCACTGTTCCATAAAGCTCATAGGTCGTTCGGGCGGGAGGTCGGCGGTTGCGTCTGCTGCTTACCGTTCGGGTGAGAAACTGCTGAACGAGGAAACGGGAATAACGCATGACTTCACTAAAAAAGGCGGAGTTATAATGTCCGAGATTCTGCTTCCGACAAATGCACCCGAAAGATACCTTGACCGTCAGACTTTATGGAACGAGGTACAGAAAGTTGAAAAAAGAGCAGACGCACAGCTTGCAAGAGAGGTCGAGGTTGCACTTCCAAGCGAGCTTACAAGGACACAGCAGATTGAATGTGTACGCAGTTATATCAATGACAATTTTACATCAAAAGGAATGATAGCAGACTGGGCTTTGCATGACAAGGGTGACGGCAACCCACACGCACATATCATGTTATCCGTAAGGGCGATTGATGAAAATGAGAAATGGACTTCCAAGCAGAAATCCGTTTTTGCAAATGTAAGGGACGATAAGGGCAGACCAATCTATGATCCGTCACTCCCATCATACAACCCAAAAGATAAAGAGAACACATCCAAGTACCGCATACCCGTTCTTGACGAAAACGGAAATCAGAAAACGAGAGAACGGAAAGGCAAAGGTACGGAATACTTATGGGAACGGATATCAATACCTGCTAATGACTGGAACGAACATTCCAAAGCGGAGGAATGGCGAAAGTCATGGGCAGAACATTGTAATCAATACCTTGCACCCGACAAGCAGATAGACCACCGTTCTTACAAAAGGCAGGGACTTGACATAGAACCTACAATCCACGAGGGAGTGACGGCAAGACAGATTGAAAAGCGTGGAGATATTTCCGACAGATGTGAGATAAACAAAAGTATTAAGGTACGCAACCTGCTCCGTCAGAAGTTAAGACAGACTTTTGAGGAGCTTACAACATTTATCATTGAGAAAGCGAGTGAGATATATGGAAGATATACGGAACTTAAAAGACATACTGCTGATCCTTCAAAAGCAGGACGAGATGTTAAAGATGTTGGAGGAACAGCAGGACGAGATAGACAGAATGGAACAACAGATTTTAGAATTGACGCAGGAGCTTTCACAGACAGGGGAACATCTGGACGAATCCATGAGCTTAAACGAGGTCTTTACAAAAGAAAACCAGCGATTGAGCGAGCAGATTATATCATTGCGAGGACAGAATCGGAAATTGCAGATACAGATAGACATATTGAAGAGCTATCAAGACAAATAAAAGATAAGGAGAACGATAATGATGAACGCTTACGGAAACTCAAAGAACGAAGAAGAGCTTATAAAAATGTTGGAGGAAATGCAGGACGAAATGGATATGATGAAAAACAGACTTACGGAAAAGGACAAGACCATAGCGGACTTGAACGGACAGCTTCAGACATCAGTGCCTTCCTCAGCAGTATCGAGATTAAAGAACAAGATTCAAGAACAGGCAGACGAGATAGTGAGCTTGAACGCTTACATAGGGAAGATGAACAGCGCCGACTTGATCGTGAAAGAGAACGAGAAGCTGAAAGAAGAAAACAGCAAAATCGTAAGAGAAGCAGAGGAAGCCGTTAAGCTGGCACATAAGGAAGCTGATGAAAGGAAAGAACGGATTGAGAAACAGGCAGCGGAGCTTATTGTCACAAAGCAAAAAGTTTTTGAGAAGAAAGATGAGATTAACAAGATGTATGCTGAGGAGGTGGAGTACATAAGGAAAAAGGCAGCAGCCATGAGTGAGAATACAAGAAAGCGGTGTGCCGAGACTTACAGTGAGAGGGATCACAAGTTGAAAGCCGACTGCCTTGCCAAAGTCACTGCCCATAATTATATCATCCTTTCGCTTATCGGCTATGGTATTCTTTCCACAGTTCTAAGCATTATAATAATGGCACAGTGCCTGCAATAAATACGGTTATGGATTGTTCCCTATATAATTAAAAAAGCTACGGTATCAGCTCTTTTATTGGAGATTGACACCGTAGCTTTTTATAAATAATTTAGAGGATAAAAATTATAAATATAGAAATCCCCTTCGTCCTGCCTCTTTTATCAATTTGGGCTGAATTAAAGGATAAGTCCAAGCTGTTGGGAGTTCATCGAATTTGAATACCTTTTCCATCTCGCTATGTAATTGTGTTTCAAATTCTGATATTTCAGCAAAATACAACATTCCATACATTTCTTCTCCAGTATCATTGACTCTGTTCTTGCCGATGACAGAATATACACAAATAGGCTCTATTGTATAAACTAACGCCCCGGTTTCCTCGTATAATTCCCTTTTTGCAGTATCAAGAATGGCTTCCCCATGCTCTCTGTGACCGCCGGGCACTTCAAATGTATTTCGCTCCTTGTGTTTGCAAAACACCCATTTATCGTCAGACTTTGAAATGATAACGGCAAATTTAAGTAAAGCATCATCTACTGTGTCATAAAACTTGACTTCTAACATTGTCTTTCCTCCGTTAAATCCGAATTTACTGTTTTGTTCTTTTTTGCATATTCACCTCGACAACAATATTTATGCTAATCAACAAAATTAGCCAAATCCCTAATAAAGTATACCTGTTAGTATAGATGAGAGGATATGGAGCCAGCCCTTTAGGAGATGCTATAGCATTGTACAAGATTGACAGTATAAAGAGACTGATAGCTGGGATTGAAATCATCCAATAACGAATCACTGCCTTCTGCTCAACTATACGATTAAGTTTGGCAACATAAATTACAACAACAGATCCAATCATCCAAATGAATCCGTCCATAATGGCGAAGGCATTCTGATATTCATACCAAAAAGCACAGGAAATAATATATCCAATCCAAGCCATCCACGGTGAAAGCAAAGACAACGCATTTCCGATGTGCATGCTTGTTTCATTATTTTTCTCAACGGGCTTTATTCCTTTTAGGAGATAGTCTGTTGATACTTCAAAGAAATCACTCATCAACACGATCTTTTCTAATTCAGGCGTGCTTTGTTCAGATTCCCATTTACTAATAGCCTGTCTACTGACACCTAATTGATCCGCCAGTGCTTCCTGCGAGATTCCCTTTTGCTTCCTTAACTCTAAAATTCGGTTTGCAAGTTTCATGTTGTTTACCTCCTTTGATGGCTTCATCTTATCATTTTTTATAGTTGCGAAGCCACCATTTGGGGCTGGAACTTTGTCAACTGTTGGTTGCTATCCTATATTTAATAACAAACAAATAGGAATTTGGCTTTATGCGATACTTGGAAACTGTTTTTTTAATGCTTTCTCCGTAGGAATAATTGAAGAAATAAGTAGCAAGCATTGTATAAAAACAACAATCCCTCCAACTATTCCTATTGTATTTGTATTACTTCTGTAAAAAGGAATTTGAACGATAATGGTCGGTATTAGTATTATCCACCCAAGTTTCCACCATAACTGACCACAATAATTATGTGCAAATTTCCAAGTATCGAGATTTTGCATTGACCTTTTTGTTCTATATCCGACTATTCCATTTATCTTCTTGGGGCAATGCTTCCACATCATCCACCCAACCACAATAAATAGAATAGGGATAATAAGATTGCATATAAACATAAACCACCAAAACCACATTTCCTTCACCTCCACAAATTATCATTTTTCCATACAAAAGTGAATTCCTTTCTTTATGTAATTTGTACCTTTCGCCTATTTGATCAAATTGATAACCAAGGGTGTAATAGTCGATTCGACGATTCCGGCAATTAACAATACTGGCAAAATAACAAGAATATACACCCGAAGACTATTTTTTATGTAATAGGGAATCGTTGTTTTTAGATTTTTATTTTTAATTCCTGATATCATTTGTTTGCACAAAGTAATTCCTAATGCAAAGCCAAGTATATTAACCATATATTCCAACACCCCATGAGGTGCAATCCCACTTAGAAAACTTGTCAAAAATGATAATTGATATACTAATGCGAAACCGCCTATTGCGAAACCATTGATTACAGCATTAAATATCATTATAAATAACGGAATAAACAAAAAAGGGATAAAACCGCTAATAATTACAGACAAATTTGCCAGACTATTATGAATAAAAAAGGCATACCATATCTGATTTTCACTCGCATCCACATTTTCATTTGTCGATGTTTCATGCAAGCCTTTTATTAGGCTCTTTAACCCATCCACCCCCACCATGTAATAGGTTAGACATGTGGTTAATACCAAAATGCATATAAATATAACAAAGCAGATACAATACGTTTTCAAAATATCTTTTTTTATAAAATTAAAGGTTTTACTATATTGTTCTCTCACAAATTCACCTCATTAGTGTGTAAATGCTTACCATAAAAACCTGACAAAAGGGAAAGTTGTTAATCTAATAATTCCATTTCATTTTCCATTTTTACAAAACCATATTTCTCATAAAGCGGTTTTCCCATTCTTGTTGCTTCTAAAGATATTACATTTATTCCCTTTACTTTCGCATCTTCAACAAGTAAATCAAGCACCTTTGTTGCGATTCCCTGTCTCCTATAATCTGGTCTTACATACATATTCATAATGTATGCTTTTTTACCTGTCGGATTATGATATGTTGGCAATACACTAAAGTAACTTACACCTCCTGCTCCGACAAAGGAATTATTATCAAAAACGAGATAAGCGGTATGCACATCATTGTTCAAAGATTTAATATAGTATTCTTTGGATTTTTGTTCTACTTTCTCCATGTTTATATCATCATCCAGTTCATTGGCAGACCGTAAAACTTCTATTCGGGTTTTTACCAAAGTATCTAAATCATCTATTGTTGCCTTTTTATATGTTAAGTTCATTAAACAAGCCTCCGCAGCTCCGTTTCACATCATATTTTTTATATAGTACTATCGCATATTTTAGATTACCACTAATTATAGAAAGCACATATATTGCAGATACCGTCTGCCATCATTATCGCTTATTCTTTCGCCTACAAGCTTGAATCCTTCACTCTCATAGAAAGCTGTCAGACTTGCATTATCATCACAGTCAAGATATACAATTTTTCCGCCTATGTATTTTTTAGCTTTCATAAGTGTCTGCTTTGCAAGATTCATCAATTGACTGCCGGATATTCTTTCGCCATTATCTACACCATAATTTTTTCCTATCTGAGCAATTAAGTACGCAGAAACAGTGTATGTATTCGTATCTCCATTTAATGCAGAAAACCGTTTAACCTTATCCTTGAACTGCCTTGATAATCCATCGGCTGATACCGTCATTGCTTTATGCGTCAAAGCATAATATCCCAACAAAGCACCATCATCATTGTCAAAAATAAAATATGTTATTGCGGTCTGCATTTTTGCAAACTGTATAGCGTTCATTTTGATAAATCGTTCAATATCAGGATTCAATGATTTTTCTTCACCATCATCAGATGTCTTTTTGCAAGAAAATGTCTGCACATACGATTCTATAATATCTTCCTGCCCATTAGCAATCATATCTGATATATTTGAAACAGTAGTATTCATTTTTTCCCCCATTTCTCAATTCCCTTTAGCATTAGTTCCTTTAAAACATTTGGGTCAGTTTCAAACTTTATATCAGAAGCCTCATGTGAAATAGGTCTGTTTGCAGACTCTTCCATAGCATTTATATAATCTTCGATAACTTTAGGATTATTTATGGTAATGTGGTCTAAAATACTTGAAGTTGCCATATTCACTTCCTCCTCTCTAATCAATATCCATTCTCTATTAAATAAGCCACACATACTTTGATTGTATATCGACAATAAAGTTACCTATCTTTATTCGATTTTATCAAATATATTATCATTTAACAAGAAAATTATACATGGTTGCTTGCATTTATTTTAATCAATCTGATAATAAAACAATCCATGACAAGCGATACAAATTAGCATCCTATATCATGGATTGTTGTATATTTAAGAGAATATTACGCATAAGGGAGTGTAAACAGATTATCCTGCGCCCATACCCAGTCAGCCATTTCATTATTCAGTACCAATCTTGCATATTCTAACGGATCATCAAGAGCAAGTGCATTAAGTGCGCATTGTGAGTTTGGTGTTGTGTTAAGTCCGTCCTCTGCTTTATTGCAGTCAATCCGCAGGATATACCCCTCATAAAAGTTCACATCTATACAGTTGTATTGTGCGTTATAGGTTGCATATATCATTCGCATTTTTATCCGTCCTTTCATTTTGCTTGTTCATAGTATTTTTTATTATGTTACTTTTTATGAGCATATCTTTAATTCCGACTATCAAATTATTTTGTGTTATTTGATATTATCGTATTTTCTTTCCCTTGTTTTTTCCCTTGTGAGAGTTCACGAAAGACCTTGAACGGATATAATATGATGTGATATGAAACGGTGAATTGTTGTCAATAAATTTAGTGTTTTCAAGGGTTGTAGAGGAATTCTATAACACCTTGTAAGTGTTAAAAATATCTGTTAAAATGGGGACATTAGAATCTAAAATTAAAGGTGTAATTGCCCTTAAAAAATCTGCCAACTGAGCTTTTTTCTGTTTTATCGTCAATGATAACATGTATTCAAAATATTTTCTTTCATCTCCTGACTTAATAGGGAAAAAATTAATATCTATTTCCCTATCAGCAATATCTGCATTTTTAAAATCTAAAGCTAATCTATACTTTGCCAACCTAATCATCTTTAAATAATTCGCATCATTATCTTTTATGGACATTGCAACATTCAATGCCGCTTCATAATCATATTCCATAATATGCTTTTTTATAATTTCGATCTTTTTTTGTTTTACCAATGCAGGACAATCAATTTCTTCGCACCTATTATAATTGTTAGTATTATCTTCATCAAGTTCCCATAATGTCTTGACATCATAACCATCATGTGTATGTTCATTCATTTTTTTGATAGGTGTTGCAACTTGTATAGATTTAAACTGATACTCTCCTAATACATTAATTACCAACAATGCACTTTTCATAGCAGGAGTTCCACTTGAGACATTAAGATATAATATGTCATCACTATCCATTTTTTCAGAGATATCCCTTATAATATCCAGCATATCATTGTATATGAAATCAAATCTTTGAACATTTTCCAATTTCTCTCGTTTTATTATCCGATATTCCATCTTTCTATTCTGCATTTTGGATAATTCATCGAGGCAGAAAATATACCTGTTGTCATTATTATGATTTTCAAGAACCTCTTTGGACATATATAAATATACAACATCAGGTTTGTAATATCTGCATATATGTAAGAGAGAACCATCATATATATTATATTCTAATTTTTTTCTTGGATTTTATTAATGATTCCCCTCCCTTCTACTACAATATATTTATGGTTAATATCCCTTACAACCAGTAAGGAATTATCCATCTTGTTGCTTAAGCTGTATAATGATGGAGCAATAGGTATGTCGTCTTCCTTTCTTGGACTTTGCGTCCGTAATTGAGACTGATAACCAGCTCCTCATTTGCAGCGTTCGTTTTATGCAGGTTGAACTGCCTTAGGTACGTTCGTGTCAAACCACAGTAGATGGAATAGGCAATGAGTAAAACTAGTACTTATCCATTGCAATAATCTAAAGGAGTGACAAATTTATGAACGCAGTAGGTATCGACGTTTCAAAAGGAAAAAGTATGGTTGCCATCATGCGACCTTTCGGTGAAATTGTTTCCACACCTTTTGAAATCAAACACACAACCAGTGATATCAATTCACTTGTAGAACTCATCAACTCTGTTGAAGGCGAGTCTCGGATTGTAATGGAACATACGGGACGTTATTATGAAGTCCTTGCCCATCAACTTTCCAGCGCAAACCTTTTCGTCAGTGCCATTAACCCAAAACTTATTAAGGACTTTGATAATGATTCCCTTCGCAAAGTTAAATCCGATAAGGCTGATGCCGTTAAAATTGCCCGATATGCACTTGACAAATGGCAAAATCTTAAACAGTATAGTGTTATGGATGAATTACGCAATCAGCTCAAAACCATGAACCGTCAGTTTGGATTTTACATGAAACACAAGACGGCCATGAAGAATAATCTTATCGGCATCCTTGACCAAACCTATCCTGGTGTTAATGCTTACTTTGACAGCCCTACACGAAGTGACGGCAGCCAGAAATGGGTTGATTTTGCATCTACATACTGGCATGTGGACTGCGTCCGTAAAATGTCTTTAAATGCTTTTTGTGAGCATTATCAGAAATGGTGCAGTCGTAAGAAGTACAACTTCAGTCAATCCAAAGCTGAAGAAATTTATGGAAAAGCAAAGGAACTTGTTCCTGTACTTCCTAAGGATGACATTACAAAGATTATTATCAAACAAGCTATTGACCAGCTTAACATTACCTCTGCAACCGTTGAGTCACTTCGTACTCTTATGAATGAAACTGCATCCAAGCTTCCTGAATATCCTGTTGTTATGGCTATGAAAGGAGTTGGTCCATCACTTGGTCCTCAGCTAATAGCTGAAATTGGTGATGTTACTCGCTTTACTCACAAAGGTGCCATCACTGCATTTGCCGGTGTAGATCCAGGTGTAAATGAATCCGGAACTTATGAACAAAAAAGTGTTCCTACTTCAAAACGTGGTTCTTCTGCCCTTAGAAAAACACTATTTCAAGTAATGGATGTTTTAATTAAAACCAGTCCACAGGATGACCCTGTATATCAGTTTTTAGACAAGAAGCGTGCTCAAGGTAAACCTTATTATGTCTACATGACTGCTGGTTCTAATAAGTTTTTACGCATCTACTATGGTCGAGTGAAAGAATATCTTTCATCTCTTCCACAATCTTAATTATCCACTATACTTTTCAGACCGGCACTGGTGTGGTGGTCTTATTTTGATACCTAATTTTCAACCTGTATAAAATTTTCAAAGTTCTTTTAATTTAGCCTTGACTTTTTATTTGCAGGCTGTAAATATAATCGTGGTTGAACCGTAATTTATTGCACAAAACAAAAAAATTTAACAATTTGCAAATCAGATGTTGAAAAAAAAGAACAGGTTATCTCACCTGTTCATTACTTATCCTTCAATTTTTTTCTTTACTTCCTCAAGTGCGCTATATACATCATCCTTATTTATGCCTTTCTCTATTATTTCTTCCAGATAGCGACATGCTTTAGATACTTCAAAATATTTAAACTCCTTATAATCTCGGGAAGCTATGTACATATATGTACCCAATACTTCAACATTATCATAAAGTTCTATAAACTGTGAGCTCTTTTGCTCATAGTATTTTGCTCTATCTGCGATTTTTCCAACTCTTAGTTGTAAATTCTTATTAAACCCTGTTCCAAACACTTTCGCCTTGCTGAATAATTTGTAATCACTCTGCAGTCTTTTTAAAAATGAAGCTATATCCTCCTCACATGGCAAATCAACTAAATCTCCTTTGTATTTTTGTGCATCCTCCTTTTTTCTCTCCTCATATCCATTTAAGACAGCTTCCAGCTTTTCAAGTCTTTCAATCTCCTCATCGTATTCTTTTATAATCTTTTCAAGTTCCTCAATTTCCTCCTCATCAATGGACTTTTCATTGAAAAAATAAACCATATTATTCCAGAGACTATCAGAATCATATGAAATCGCCATTATAAGCATTGTCAACGCTAGGAAAACCACCAGTTCTACAAGAAACGATATTCTTCCCTGAAGCATCCTCACCCCTCCATAGACTAAAAAACATGTATAAATAAATGATATCGTTAATATTCCATTGATTCTCCTGCATTTTTTTGTGGTTTTCTCCCATCCGACAAGTAATACCAATGCAATAAATATATTATAGATTATAATACTTAGTCTAAATCTTGCTGCAAACGAAACATAATACTCATAAACTCCCCAATTCATATAATAAAAGAGGATTGATATAAATACAAAAAATGTAACGCACCATGCAAACCAGTCCGGAGTCGGTATAACTTTACGTGATATCTCATTTTCTCTACGATGTGAGAAAATTTTCTTCATTATCTCCATACTATATCATCCTCCCCACTATTCATCCCATGGATCTTTTCCATTAACCAGATGATACAAACCATACGTTACATCTGAATTAATGGATGAGATATCCCCAAGCACACCATATGAATAATCATCATATCCCTCCTGTATTAGTTCAGTATCTATGCCTGTTGGCGTATTATCGTAGTAATATTTCCACGCCCTTAGTTTTTTATAAAAAAGCAAATTACTTTCTTCGCCTTTATTGGATTCATGATCTGCAAGTATAATATAATAATACCTTGCCCCTTGAAAGAAAGTCTCATCATATATACTATAATATCTATCTTTGTGCGGTCCTGTTATAAAATCCTCACTTATATAAATCACATTACCCTCAAGGACAGATTTTTCATCTCCGATAAGGCTTTTATCTATTCTCACTACAACTTCATCTTCCACACCAAGATATAGCATCTCATAATCAACAAGCTTTTGCAGAAGCTCCTGCATTCCTTTTATATCCTTTGCATCACAAAGCTCCTTCAAATGCTCCTCATCTGCTTCCATCAAATCATCTTTGTAACCCTTAGCAAAATATTCAAATCCTGCGAATACATCTCCTATTTCCTTATAAACATCCTCATCTAATGGTTTATACAGATACGCATAATCAAGCTTGGAACTGCTGTATATAAAAAAGATGCAGACAATCAAACTTAATATACCTAAGGATATGTACGTCCATGTATATGAATTCTTCACATCTTTTTTAACTACATGATAAACCCCGATAGCTAAAAATATTAAAAGTAAGACTATTGTTGCCTTGGCAAAAAGATTAATCTTAAAATAATATATTGATAAAGTAATTGCAGTGGGTATCAGACCTACCGATATATCAACCGGCAGGCTTCTGTCTGCCTTGAAAACAATATTATTTAACAAGATAATCATTAACGCTATCGCAATATAAACAATCGACATATTATCGGTAATCACACGCATATGAAGAAATAACACAGACTTGCCCGCATTATAGGACATATTAAAAATCGTAAGATAAAAGAACGCACTCCATAAAATTTCTGCAATAATATTCTCAATTCTGCTGTATGTGTGTTTTATTTTTTCATTATTTTTTGTTTCGTAAGACTTATTGTTATTCATTAATTATCCATTTACCTTTCTTTTTACTGCCTTCTCTTACAATCTTTTTTTCGTCTCGCAGCTTTTTTATATGATATTTTACTCCATCTACACTAATCCCAACTTGTCCGGCAATTTCTTCTTGTGAAATTCCAGGATTCTTTCTTATAAGACGAAGAATTATATCACGAGTTTTTTGGGTAGTTTTTTGGGTAGTTTTTTGGGTAGTTTTTTGGGTAGTTTCATTATCAGTTTTTTCTTTATATTTATAATTATAATAGTCGGGTTGAATAGGGATTGTCACAGTAAATGTTGTTCTATCCTCATCAGTTTCAAATACAGCATTTGGAGAGCCGTTCTTAGCCAACTCTGATTGAATGGTAGGTACACCGGTGCATTTACCTTCTGTAAGTTCTAATTCTTTCAGAAACTCGCCCAATCTTCTATTTCTATAAATCTTTGACACAAATCTTTCGCCCTTCTCTATAGTAGAAAGCGACACCGAACGATCAATCCCCGGAAAGCTGAATATTCTTATACAATCCGGTTCTATCTCTATCTGGACGGGCTCATAAGACATATAATCACGATGATAAAACGCATTTACAACAGCCTCTTCTAATGCTTCATACGGATAACTCATAAAGCGATTTGCTTCCATTTTTCCGGAGACCTTTTGAACATATTCCTCAATCGCCATATCACTTAATTTTTCCATTGTACGACTGATAATCTGCGGAACCGTACCTTTAATAGGTGGAATCTCAATAAAATTCTTTGGATCTTTTATGCTGCCATTAGGAAATTTTACAATATCAACCTCCATATATGGAAAAAACCTATCAGGTTCTTCACAAAACATCATGAGTGCAACATTTTTAATCCTTATTCTTTCAGGTGGTCCATCTATCAACTGCATCTGCTCAAGTATTTCCTGAACACCAAGGCTTTTAATCTGTTTTGCAAGCTTACTACCCGTTTTTTTCAAATGTTCTGACAAAAGTATAGGTGAAATATCCTCAAGTGTGGCATTTTCATTCCCAAGTGTATCAAATGGTTCCCTCGCTGACATAGAAAGCAACTCCCTTTCCTGCTCAGGTGTGGCAACAACAGAATTTGAACCATATCTAATAATATATTTGTATTCATTATCTTTCTTTGATGTAACATGCTCTACTGTCTTATATGGTCTCATCACACCCGTAGGTATCCATAACACAAGGACAAGCTTTCCATCCACTTCATCCGTAATAATTTTTGCAAAATATGATGGTCTTATTTTTCTATTAAAACCAATCATTTCCTTCTCGATTTTATCTAGAGATTCAACAGGAATTCCACATACAGGTCGCACTGCTACTCCATCCTTTTCTTCTACTCCTACTACAATATAGCCTCCACCCTGATTATCAAAATCATTAGCAAATGCACATATACTTCTATATATGTCATCAGGATTCCATCCCTTTTTAAATTCTATTCTGTCTGACTCAACTTTTCTCTTGTTCAGCAAATCTTTAATACTAAATTCAAGTTCCATAATGTTACCAACCTTCTTCGCTTATTCTTGCATAACATAATTACAATTTTAAACATATGTATTGTACCATAAGCCTAATTTTTAATAAAGATTCATTACTAAAATAATCAATTTCTCCCTCACTCATCCTTATCATCCTTTTTGTGTTCATCATCCGGTTCTTCTTCCTGTTTATCCTTCTTAGTTCTTCTATTCCTCTTCTTCTCTTTTTCCTTCTCTGCACGTTCTTCTGCCTCAAGCTCTGCAATCTGTCTGTCAATCTTGGCAATTAAATCATCCAAATCAAGTGGTGGTTCTCCGACTTTTTTGGCTTCCTGCTTTTTCTCATCAACAACCACACTTCTGACAGGGAGACGTGGAGCATCCCACAAGGATGATGATTCTCTTGTTGCATCAAGCATCTCCTGCTTTTTTCTCTTAACTACACTTTTCATATCAAACATTTCCGGCTCATTACGCATCTTGCTTTTCTTCTTTTTAGGAGGTCTCCAGTTACTGCAGTCAAACATTTCTGTGTAATCCGGGAAGGTCTCAATATACTTGGTGCGTCCGCTAATCATAACCAATGCCTGACCTGTATTCATAGCACCAAGCTGTGATTCGGTGATAAGAGGTTCTGTATGTTTAATACCGTTATCTACATTTCTTCTTGAACCACATTTTCCTGACAGCTCGCGAAGAGTATCCCAGTTATTTGTTCTGTATGCTAATAATACGTCTGCATTGCTGATTATAGTTGTAGCCTTACTACTTCCATATATATCCCGCAGCTGGCTATAGGACTGCAAAACCATCTGTACACGTATATTCCTTGAGCGTCCTGCACTCATTAGATGTGGCAGGTTCGTGATAGCTCCACCTATATTACCTAATTCCTCAAGGCAGACATTCAATCTTATCGGCAGCCTGCCATTATAAACCTTCTGGGCAATTCTGATATAATGGTTTAATAACTGCGATGTCAGTACGCCGGCAAGGTTATCATATACGGGACTCTCATCAGGCAGTATGATATATATAGCCGTAGGCTTGTCTCCGCGAAGCTTATTGACATATAAGTCACTATATGAAGAAAACATCTTTAATCCTTCACTACGTGCAAACATGGATATACCTTCTAAGAATACAGAGCGTATACCTCCTCTTGTATCATCTGCCGTAGTGATATAGCTGTGCAATTGTATAGCCGCAACGGAAGTCGGCTCAAGCATTCCCACGAACTCCTTCAGATAAGTAGATGCTCCAAATCTTGAATCACCTTCTGCAATGAGATTATATACATTACATATATTAATATGCTCCGGCTTCGCTGCATCCAAGAGTGCATACACAGCTCCTATAAATAATGACCTTGCACTCTGCGCCCAGAACGGATCTGCTTTTGGAGGAATCGGATATAGAGAAAACGCCAGCTCCTCCAGATTAACGCTCGCATAATTCTTATTCTCATCATTGTCAGAATAATAAAAGTCCTTAATTATATCTAACGGGTTCCAGTAATCTGTATATCCATATATGAGATCTCTGAAATTAATAATCTTTGTATCATATTCTTTTCCTATATAACATTCTGTATTGTAATATATCTCACCTTTGGGATCGACAACCACGAAGCTTTCCTTGCTTTCAATAAATGAACGAATCATAGGTATAGTTCCGCGACGGGATTTACCGCTTCCGCTCACACCAAGCTCCAGCATATGCCCCTCACCCGAATATATATACAATTTACCATTATGAGTATGAAGTATCGGACCACCTGCACTCTTATCTCCAAAGGCTTTCAGAACATCCAATTTTTCTTCCTCATTTGCCCATCTTTCATCTCTCATGATAAGCCCCCTTTTCCGTATCATCAAATGATATAAATCCCCTTACAATGTCCTTCGTAATCTTAGGATTATATCCCGAATAATCTGCTGCCAATGCTATCCTGTCAACCAGACAGAATGTATCAGCAGCCACCTCTATATTCATCTGCATAGCTAACACTGATAAGACATTTAAAAAATAATCCTTGTCATCCGCTATGATACCCTTATCCTGAATTCTCTCATAAGCTATCCGGGCGAGGTCAAAATACGAATATCTTCCAATATGATATATATCAATATTCTCAAGCCTTTTTGATGCCATATCAAAAAGCAGCTTTTCTTTCGCGCCTGATGTATCAACAAATGTAATGACTGTTGCATTTTCAGATATGGCATTTATCGCATCAAAAAAATAATCGACCTGTTCCTCATTAAGATAATTAGCTAATTCTGTTATATCTACAGCTACTACTCCCTTGTACTTGTTCTCATATACAGGTATGTTGTAGTTTATATCATTAATGATATCCTCAAGCTGTCTATAGGAACCATCAAGCTTATATTCAACACTCAAATCCAGTCCGGTAAACTCTCTGAGGTCATTGTTAGCAAGGGTATATGCTATGTATCTTTGTATGTAGCTGTATCCGTTATGTCTCTCAATATCTATCAGAAAATTAGGTATACTGACTCTGCATCTCTTATATGCCTCTTTATTTTCTATCCATTCTCCCAACTTTCGTTTTATTTCTTCCAAACCTACCATTTCATCCTCTCCCCTCTCTAAACCCACTCCGGTGGATATCCTACTTCATCTACCAGTCCATAGTCCTTCGCTCTCTCTGACGACAGCCAATAGTCCCTCTCCATATCAGCCATGATGTCATTTACATCCTTACCGCATTCATCAGCTAATATTGAAGCAAGCTTGCACTTTACACCGGTTATATGCTCCGCCACAAGAGATATATCTGTAGCCTGTCCTTCTACACCGCCCAAAGGCTGATGAATCATAATTTCGGATGTAGGTGTGGCGTATCTTTTTCCCTTTGCACCTGCCGCCAGAAGAAATGAGCCCATGCTGGCCGCCATACCCGTCGCTATGGTACACACATCACTTCTCAATGCTTTTATACAGTCATATATTGACAGTCCGTCTGATACACTGCCTCCCGGACTATTAATAACCAGGTAAATATCTGCATTGGATTTTGCATCAAGATATACAAGCTGTGTTACTATGGAAACCGCAGCCTCACTGTTAATCTCACCATACAGAAAAATCGTCCTGTTTTTTATAAGGTTATAGCTTATAAGCTCTGTACTGTTATCTTTTCCATCTGTTGATGTTATAATTCGCGGTAAAATCATTATATATTCCCCCTTTGTATGTTATATCTCTGAACGATACATAAATATTGTTTTGATTTTATTAAATTTTAGAATTTTTAAAATTCATTCTCGCTGTCTTTTTGAACATTGAAGATAACCGCCTTTTGAGGCTCTAATAAATTTATTTTTCCACTCTCATATAACTTTATTGGCGAAACCTTAAACATGCATACCACTTCCTTCTGATTATATAATCGTTGGACATGGATAAAATATTGCAATGGAATTAAATATTTTTTATTTTTAGATAATAAGATGCTGAAATACTTCCAAATCAAATTTAACACCCAAAATAAAAAGATATTGTTATCAAATCGATTTAACAATACCTTTTTAATGTAGATTAAATGTTTTATATAGCCATACTTTGCTATCAACAAGCATATGTAATACTCTAATTATATTTCTTCACCTTTATATTTACGCTCCACTGTCCTATCTTTGCATATACATATTATTCAATAGAAAAGGCAGCTATACTTTATATATAGCTACCTTCTCCCTCCTTATCATTAGTAGTGTCTTAAATACCTCCAGATTCATCCTCTCTCAATCTTACACTCATGATGCTTAAATTCAGCACTTGTATTTAATGCATCTTTATTATAATTAATTCCAACCAACAGTATATTCTCTTTATAATGTGACAGAACATCCGGATAATTTCTGTCCTTTATCTGATTGATGGCAGTTTCTGCATTCTTGTCATATTTTAATTCTATTACAATCGCCGGCTTATCAGAGTATCTTGGCGAAGGAATAAATACAATGTCAGCAAAACCCTTGCCTGAATCAAGCTCCTGA
>JAFTFE010000074.1 GCA_017449765.1 Lachnospiraceae bacterium
CTTTTAATGACTTTGCACTTATCGCAAATCGGTTTTACTGATGCTCTAACCTTCATTAAAATGCACTCCTTTCAAAAAAGTCCGCTACAAATTGATATTCTATCATTCTTTAAATCAATTTGCAAGCAAAAGTTGTATTAAATTCCAAATATTCCTATAATTTGGTATTTACTTAGCTCTCCAGGTTATACGTCCCTTTGTCAAATCATATGGAGAAAGTACAACCGTTACCTTATCACCCGGAAGAATCTTAATATAATTCATTCTGAGTTTTCCGCTTATATGTGCTAAAACCTTAAGTCCGTTTTCAAGTTCTACCTGAAACATTGCATTTGGAAGCTTCTCAAGTACAACGCCTTCCATTTCAATTTCATCTGCTTTTGGCATGTAATACCCTCCTTACCTCTAAAGCTCAATTCCTTCAGCTCTTGACAAAATCTCCGGCTCACCATCAGTAATAAGTATTGTGTTCTCATAATGTGCCGAAAGCTCGCCATCCTCTGTAACGACTGTCCAGTCATCATCCAGCCATACGACATCTTTCACACCTATATTAATCATAGGCTCTATAGCTATGGTCATTCCGGCCTTAAGTTTAGGTCCTTTTCTTCCTCTTGGGAAATTCGGCACCTCCGGTGCTTCGTGAAGATTTGCACCTACTCCGTGACCTACAAGATCCTCAACCGCCGTATAACCTCTCTCAGTTATATAATTAAAGACAGCCATTGAAATATCATTTACATGATTTCCTTCTTTGCAAACCTTAAGTGCCTCAAAGAAGCTCTGCTTAGTCGCATCAATAAGTGCCTGCGCCTTGTCGCTTATCTTTCCTACTCCGTAAGTCCTTGCGGAATCCGAATGATATCCTTCGTAGATAACTCCGGCATCAAGACTTACTATATCGCCCTCCTGAAGTATTCTGTGCTTAGATGGTATTCCGTGAACAACCTCGTCATTTACGGATACACATATTGATGCCGGAAATCCGTTATAATCAAGGAAGGATGGTATGCATCCGTAGCTTCTTATAACATCCTCACCTATCTTGTTAATCTCGTATGTTGATATTCCCGGCTTTACCGCTTTCTTCATTTCTTCATGAGTTATAGCGAGGATTCTTCCCGCCTCTCTCATTAAGTCTATCTCTCTGTGTGATTTTATTATAATTGCCATGTCATTATTCTCCTAAGATGTCTACAATTGCGTTAAATACGTCATTCATGTCTACAGTTCCGTCAACCTCTTTAAGTATTCCCTTCTTATTATAGTAATCAATAAGCGGCTGAGTCTGCTCATGATATACGTTGAGTCTGTTAAGTACAGTCTCCGGCTTATCATCATCTCTTAAGATAAGTGATTCGCCGCAGGCATCACATTTGCCCTCAACCTTAGTCGGATTATACTTTATATGATATGTTGCACCACAACCTACACATGCACGTCTTCCTGACATTCTGTTTACTATATTCTCATCAGGTACTTCCACATCTATTGCATAGTCTACGCTGTCGCCATTAGCTGAGAGTGCCTTATCGAGTGCTTCTGCCTGTGGTATGGTTCTTGGGAATCCGTCAAGTATATAACCATTCTTACAATCATCAGCCTTAAATCTGTCCATTATCAGATCAACTACTAATTCATCCGGTACAAGTAATCCCTTGTCCATATACTCCTTAGCTTTAGCTCCAAGCTCTGTGCCATTTTTAATATTTGCTCTGAATATATCTCCTGTTGAAATATGCGGAATACCAAACTTCTCTGCTATCATCTTTGCCTGTGTTCCTTTACCTGCACCCGGTGCACCTAACATAATTATCTTCATATCTTTCTTCTCCTTCTATCCTACTATTATTAAAAAACGTCAATCTGCTACATTTATATCAATTCTCCATAGCGGAGAAATATTAATCAAATTTAAATAACCTTTATAATCAGGAATAGGAATGTATCAAAAGATACACTCCTCATCCTGTATTTATTATACTAATCTGACAAGAAACCTGAGTAGTTTCTTACAATCATCTTAGACTCAATCTGCTTAATTGTCTCAATGATAACACCAACTATGATGATAAGTGATGTACCACCGAAGGATACATTTGCACCAAACATTCCGTTAAAGAATATAGGTATCATCGCAACAATTATAAGTCCCACAGCACCTATAAATACTATATAGTTTAATATTTTGTTAAGATAATCCTGTGTCGGCTTACCCGGTCTGATACCCGGGATAAATCCGCCGCCCTTCTTCATATTGTTAGCAACCTCCATCGGATTAAATGTAACCGATGTATAGAAGTATGCGAAGAAGAACACTAACAAAATATATACTATAAGTCCTACGCTTGCCCAAGGATATGATCTGTTAAACCAATAATTTGAATTCATACCCTGCATAATCTTAGCCCATGTAGTATTTGTCTTAATGCTGAACAAATTAACTATTACAGCCGGCACAGATAAGAGTGATGAAGCAAATATGATTGGGATAACACCTGAGGTGTTAACCTTAAGAGGTATATGGCTTCCTCTTCCACCCACCATACGTCTTCCCTGTACCTTCTGGGCATATTGAACAGGAATTCTTCTTTCTCCATCCTGCAATAATACTACAAGTGCAACCGTAACTACGATAACTGCAAGTATAATAGCTATTGCTATTATCATATTGACTATATCTTTACCTCTTACGAACTTAAGATATAAATCATAGAAATCACTTGGCATTCTTGATACGATATTTATAAGAAGTATAATTGAAATACCGTTACCTACACCATAATCCGTTATTCTCTCACCAAGCCACATTACAAATGTACTTCCTGTAGTAAGAGTAAGAATAACCAATAATATTCCAAGTGGTCCTGTTATTGTAAGATAATTGCCTCTGCTAAATCCAATTACAAGTCCCAAACTTTCAATTACAGCTAAAAGTATAGTTACATATCTTGTGATAGCTGTAATCTTCTTACGACCATCCTCACCATCTCTCTGCATCTCCTCCAAAGCCGGAATTGCTATGGTAAGAAGCTGTATTATGATAGATGATGTAATGTAAGGCGTAACATTCAATGCAAATATTGACATCTGAGTAAATGAACCACCTGTAAAGGAATTAAGAAAACTGTTTGAATCGCCAAGCGCTGATTCAAGGTATTCCTTAACTGCCTGTGTATCAAGACCGGGAACCGGAATAAGTGAACCAAACCTTATAACAACTAAAATGAAAAGTGTAAACAACAGTCCATTTCGTATTTCTTTAACTTTAAGTGCGTTACTTAAGGTTTTGAACATACCTAAATCACCTCAACTTTTCCGCCAAGAGCAGTAATCTTTTCCTCAGCTGCCTTGCTTACAGCATTTACCTTGACAGTAAGCTTCTTAGTCAACTCTCCATTTCCTAATATCTTAACACCGTCTCTTGCATTCTTTACGATACCTGCCTCGATAAGTGATGCTACAGTTACCTCTGCGCCATCATCAAAGCCCTCAAGAGCAGATACGTTGATTGCAACGATTTCCTTGTGGTTTCTGCACTTGAAACCTCTCTTAGGAATTCTTCTATAAAGTGGCATCTGGCCACCTTCAAAACCGGGTCTTGGAGCTCCTGAACGAGCCTTCTGACCCTTATGTCCCTTACCTGCGGTCTTGCCATTTCCTGAACCATGTCCACGGCCTCTTCTGAAGTTATCGCTTGTAGTTGCGCCTTCAGCAGGCTTTAAACTTGATAAATCCATGACTGTACCTCCTTCTTCAATCTAATTCTTAAGCCTCTTCAACTTTTACTAAATGTCTAACCTGGTTAACCATACCCAAAGTTGCTGCATTATTAGGTAACTCAACAGTCTTATGCATCTTATTAAGTCCTAAAGCTTTAACAGTTGCTCTATGCTTAGGTATAGCACCTATAGGGGATTTTACCAATGTTACTTTAAGTTTATCTGCCATTTTGATTTACCTCCTTAGTTCATTATCTCGTCTAAAGACTTACCACGGAGTCTGGCAACTTCCTCAGGCGACTTAATCTTAGAAAGACCTGCTATAGTAGCAAGAACTACATTCTGCTTATTATTTGAGCCTAAGGACTTTGTACGGATATTCTTGTATCCTGCAAGTTCAAGAACTGAACGAGCCGGACCACCGGCGATGATACCGGTACCTTCAGGTGATGACTTAAGCAATACTCTTGCACTGCCGAACTCACCTGTCCAATCATATGGGATACTACCATTCTCGTTTATGCTTACTTTAACTAACTTTTTGATTGCATCTTCTTTTCCTTTACGGATAGCTTCAGGAATTTCAGTTGCTTTACCAACACCTGCACCGATGTGGCCATTTTTATCGCCTACAACTACAAGAGCAGCAAATCTCATGTTACGTCCACCTTTAACAACCTTAGTAACACGCTTGATATTTACAACCTGCTCTTCTAATTCTAACTTGCTGGCATCTATAATTTCATGCTTCATAGAAAATTTCCTCCTTTATTAGAATTCCAGGCCGGCTTCTCTTGCTGCATCTGCTAAAGCCTTTACCTTACCCTGATATATAAAACCGCCTCTGTCAAAAACCACTTCTTTTATACCTGCATCAAGAGCTCTCTTAGCAATTACCTGTCCTAAGTAAGCAGCTGCAGCTACATCATTGGTCTTCTCTAACTGAGCCTTAACATCCTTCTGAACTGTTGAAGCTGACACTAAAGTGTTTCCTACTGTATCATCAATAATTTGGGCGTACATATGATTATTACTTCTGAATACAGCAAGTCTAGGTCTTTCTGCAGTGCCGTTGAAACGGTTACGAATCTTTAAATGTTTTTTAGTACGAATAGCACTTCTTGATTCCTTATTAATCATCTTTTTCACTCCCTTAATTATTTCTTACCAGTCTTACCAACTTTACGTCTTATAACCTCATCAGCATACTTGATACCCTTGCCCTTGTAAGGCTCCGGTGCTCTCTTCTCTCTGATTTCGGCAGCATATTGGCCAACTTTTTCTTTATCTATACCACTGACAATTATCTTGTTACCATCAACTGTTGTTGTAATACCCTCCGGGTCTGTCATATCAACAGGATGTGAATAACCAAGTGCTAAGTTAAGCTTGTTACCCTGCTTTGCAGCTCTGTAACCTACACCGTTAACCTCAAGCACCTTCTGATAACCTTCAGTTACACCGATTACCATATTATTAATCAATGTTCTTGTAAGACCATGTAATGACTTCATC
>JAFTFE010000075.1 GCA_017449765.1 Lachnospiraceae bacterium
AAAGCAGGAAAATACGGACTTTCTTCTTCCATGACTTATAATGAAATAATTAATCTTATATGCGGTATAGAAGAAGAGGAAGAGGGGGATTAAACCTTGAAAGGTTTGGAAAGGATAGAGTCTTTTATAAATTCTTACATAGAAGATGATGAGGAGACTCTGGAGGATATCTACAGACAGGCTCGAATGAAAGGGGTGCCTGTTATTCGGAGAACTACAAAAGAATTATTAAAAATCATGCTAATGATGAAGAAGCCGGATAGTATACTTGAGATTGGAACAGCAGTCGGATATTCGGCTCTTTTTATGAGTAAAATTACAGGAGATACGGCTGATATTACTACTATTGAATTAGATGACGAAAGGGCACGTGAGGCAGTCTCCAACATAGAACGGCTTGGAAAGTCAAAGAATATACATGTGATAAATGCGGATGCGTCTGAAGCTCTTAAAGATCTGCCGGATAGTTCCTTTGATTTTATATTTGTTGATGCTGCTAAAGGGCAGTATATAAATTATTATGAAGATGTTATAAGACTGGCAAAAAAGGAAGCGGTTATTGTATCCGATAATATTTTACAGGATGGTGAAATTTTGGAATCGCATTTTACCGTAGAAAAAAGAAACAGAACCATTCATGACAGGATAAGAGAATATCTGTATCTTATAACCCATGACAACAGGGTGGAAAGTTCTATTGTATCGGTTGGTGACGGAGTGTCCGTAAGCATAAAAAAATAAATCTATATTATACAGGGAGAAAACTGATGGCAGATAAAGAAAAAAAACCTGAACTTCTTATACCGGCAGGTGGATTGGATACACTGAAGGTCGCTATAGATTACGGCGCAGATGCGGTTTATATGGGTGGACAGCGGTTCGGACTTCGGGCTAAGGCGGATAATTTTACTTTAGAAGAAATGAAGGAAGCGTGCAGATATGTACATCGTAAGGGAAAGAAGATATATCTTACAGTGAATATATTTGCACACAATGATGATATAGAGGGAATAAAGGAGTATTTTGATGAGCTTCACGAGGAGGGGCTTGATAAAGGTGAAACTAAGATAGATGCTCTTCTTATATCCGATCCCGGTATATTTATGCTTGCGAAGGAGATGCTGCCTGATATAGATATACATATAAGCACGCAGGCTAATAACACAAATTATCTTATTTATAAATTCTGGTATGAACATGGTGCTGCGAGAGTTGTGGCTGCTAGAGAACTATCGTTAAATGAGATAAAAACCATCAGGGATAATATTCCGGAGGATATGGAAATTGAAGCTTTTATGCATGGTGCAATGTGTATATCATATTCGGGCAGATGTTTGTTAAGCAGCTACTTTACCGGAAGAGATGCAAATAAAGGCGCATGTACGCATCCGTGCAGATGGAAGTATTCTGTTATGGAGGAAAAACGTCCGGGAGAGTACCTGCCTGTAGAAGAGGATGAGAGAGGTACATATATATTCAACTCCAAAGACCTCTGTATGATAGAATATATACCTGATATGATAGCTGCCGGTATTGATTCGTTTAAAGTGGAAGGACGTATGAAGACGGCGCTTTATGTGGCGGCTGTAACAAGAACCTACAGGAGAGCCATAGATGATTATTATATTTCTGAAGAACTATACAGAAACAATATGAGTTATTACAAAGAGGAAATTTCGGCATGTACCTACAGACAATTTACGACAGGTTTTTATTTTCACAAGCCTGATGAGAATACACAGATATATGACAGTAATACCTATGTGAATAACTATACCTATATCGGTTGTGTCGAAGATATCGCAGAACATGACGGAAATACTTTTATTGTCATACATCAGAAGAATAAATTTCTTGTAGGGGACAGAATCAGCGTAATGGATTTTGACAGGGATAATATTGAAGTAACGGTTGAGGGTATATTTGATGAGAAGATGACACCTATGGAATCAGCTCCTCATCCGAAACAGCTTCTATATATATCCTTAGACCGTTGTGAAGGGATAAAAAAAGGAATGATTATAAGAGCAAGGCATCCCGAAGCTTAAGCAGAGCTTTTTTTTCAATTCGTGATACATAGGAACGTGAGATGCCGAGTTTTTTTGCAACGGCCTTCTGTGTCATTGGATTTTTATTAAATAATCCGTATCGCATAGCGATTATTTTCTGCTCGCGTTCATCCAATACCGTTCCGAATACCTTGGAGACAAAGCTTATATTGTCATTATTTATTATATCTACCAGTATGTTTTCGTCCTCGCTTTTAATAATATCCATAAGATTGATTTCGTTACCCTCTTTGTCTGTACCGATTGGTTCGTAAAGTGAGATTTCTCGCGATTCTTTGCGCTCTTGCCTAAGACGCATAAGTATTTCATTTTCTATACATCTTGAAGCATAGGTTACAAGCCGGCTTCCCTTACTTTTGTCGTAGGTGTTAATTGCCTTTATAAGTCCTATGGTTCCGATAGAGATTAAATCCTCGGTGCTTCTGTTGGCTGCCTGATATTTTTTTACAATGTGCGCCACAAGCCGCAGATTATATTCAACAAGAGTGTTTCTGGCTGCTATATCGCCATTTTTAATCCTTTCAAGATATTGCTGTTCTTCTTCTTGTGATAGGGGATGTTTAAATGTTTCCAAGATATACGCCTCAACAAATCCCTGTTAATAATATGATATGTTTTTTTGACAAAAAAGTGCTTTTCCTACATTTTTTATTTTCGTTTCAATTTCAGCATAAGATTTTTTTGTACATTAGTCAATGATGTGAGACCAACTTTAAAAAAAATAAATGA
Organism: Lachnospiraceae bacterium; assembly: GCA_017449765.1. Classification (GTDB taxonomy): domain Bacteria; phylum Bacillota; class Clostridia; order Lachnospirales; family Lachnospiraceae; genus Coprococcus_C. Next base: position 2,799 of record JAFTFE010000075.1, read on the forward strand.
TTGGTGTGTTATCGTATAATCACACTACTATTCTTGTTTTGCTTAAAAACCTCTTATCTGATGCTTGTATATGTGTCAAGGTTGCGAAGCACCATTACATGGCAAGACCTTGACACATATACAAGCATCAGATATTGGTTAATTAAGCAAAACAAGAATTAGATTG
>JAFTFE010000076.1 GCA_017449765.1 Lachnospiraceae bacterium
TAATGAATATTATAGTTACATAACAACAGGACATTACCCTCTTATCACCTATGATGGAGCTGTACCTGTATCACCTTTTTCAACTCAGGACAATTAACTGTTCTGCTTTATAAATTTGTCCTTGACAAAGGGTACACTTTAGACCTGTCAAGTCCTTTCAAAATTTTATAAAATTATTATATTATATCAGACCATATTTTACAAGCGTTTTTTATAAGGAATCAACTCTCAACTGTTTTAATTATATGATTGTAGATTTTTAAATTATTTTCCGCCATACCATCCGATACCCTCATATTTCCAGCCTAAGCTTACAAGGTTATCTTTCTCGTCAACACTTGTGGTATAATGATGTGCTCCTGCACCTGTTGCATTAGGGTTATACAGCCTGAGAAGTGCCTGTCCGTCTGTGCCTGTTGAATACCAACCGATCCCCTCATACTTCCAACCTAAGCTTACAAGGTTATCTTTCTCATCAACACTTGTAGTATAGTGATGGTCTCCTGCATTTGGATTATACAATCTATATACAGGAAAATCAGATTTTACAGGTGCGTTCCAGCCTACCCCCTCATATCTCCATCCATAACCAACAAGATTATCCCTTTCAGTTGCATTCGCAGTATAGAAATGCTCACCACTGTTAGGATTGTAAAGACGGTACATCTCTTCTGTTTTTTCTTTTATTTGAGATGAATATGAAGCCTGATATACTATATTAAGCCGTCTCTGTGATTCAAATCCCCACAGTGGTATACTCCAATCGGTTTCACTGCGTCTTCCGTATATAATACATGAAATATTGGAATCATCATATTCTTCATAAGTACTTTTATATATGGATACACTACCTGTTTCTTCACCAAAATTACATATCTTATTATTATATAAATAGTTATTATAATCTGATTTTTTCAATCCCGTAAAATCATATGTTATTGTATTTGCAGCCTTGTCAAACGACAAAACATCTTTGCTTATTGATTCTTCTGCTTCCTGCAAAACATCATATAAATATTCAGAATCAAAATTATATTTATCCAACTCTATTGTTCCACTTTTTTGAGCAACACGAATCTCAACATTTATGCATTTATTTTTTGACTTAATCGACTGAGTTTCGTCAATCATAACTGTAAAATATGAAGCCGAGTTACTCATATGCAACATTTCATTACCATCTATATTTATTTCTTTTACAGGATTAAAGCTTATATCAAACCACATAAGTTCAGGATTATGACTAATATCAATCTCTTCAATCATGTTATTACTTAACTCAAGCCAATTAAGTTCCTTATTAGAACTAATATCTATATCTGTCAGATTACTGTTTTCTACTGCTATCGTATTAAGATTCTGTAAGAGTTCTATTCCCTCGAGTGATTTCACCTTTTCTTCATTACCATCACCGTTTATTGAAATATAATTAACCTTTTCAGGATTTATCTTTCCATTTCCGTCCTCATCAAATTCCTTAATAAGATATGCTCTAAGAACATCATCAGGAAAGTTATCTTTGTTTATTTCTAATGTCTCGCCCGCATCCTCTGTATTTGTTTCAGTATTTTCATTAGCATATGTAACAATCCTTCCTATATCACCGCCTGATATAAGCATTACACCACATATGACTGCTGTCACAAATCTTTTTAACCTCATTTTTTTCTCCCTTCATTTGCAAATCATTATAAAAACAGCACACATAAGCAATAAAATCTCACATATGAATGCTGTTATTTATAATTATATTATAGTAAAGTTTTTTCTTCAAGGAGTTTTTAGGAATAGACTCTCTGCATCATTTCATTAAGTAACATCTAACTTGATTGAAAAAGTCCGGCAAATTCTTTTTGCTTCTCTCTTGCTATTTGTACAACATAATCTCCGTCAAGATATATGTTTTTCCCATCGCATGCATTTACATATTTCATATTAATAAGATATTTTCTATGACACCGATAGAAGTTTTCATCAAGTTTTGCTTCCAGTTCCTTCATAGTACCATAGATAGTTATTATGTCATCTTCCGTGCGTATTATGATTTTCTTACCTGCGCTCTTAACATATATTATCTGTTCCTGTCTAAGATAATATTTCATCTTCTTGGTATTTAGTATTACTGCATTGTCAAATATTACCACGCTCATAGTTTTCTCCCCTGTCTAAATCAGCCTACTATATTATATGCCTGCATAAACTGCCTCCACTGATATCTCTCGTAAAGGGTTTCAGAATAATCTCTTCTTCTTTCCTCAGCTTCTTCTGAGAGCTTCTTAATCTGAGCACGTCTTTCGAAAAGTTTTTGTTCATATTCCTCTTCAAGCTGTTTTTTCTTAAGTCTCTTTTCCTCACGTGCTTTATTGGTATCTACTTTATCCTGTCTTCTGCTTCTGTTGTTATCAGATACATTTATACCCGACTTTCCTTCCATATCCATATATAATATCGTCATATCCCCGTTGTTTTTTTCGTCATCAGCATCATCATGTACTTCCATATCCACATGCTGTACCGTGCCGGCACTTCCGTTCTCTCTTAAGAAAAATCCTGTCGAGCGTATAACTCCGTTTCTTCCGCCGTCTGCACCGTTTAGTGTATATTGTGTTGACTGTTCGCCAAGGAATATCGCTCCGATATCGGCTTCCTTTAAGTCCATTAGTATATCTTTTCCATTCGCATCCTTACACCATACTTTAAGCTTTGAGAATATTTCATCATTCTCATCAATCCAGCCATTTCCGTCGCTGTCATACTTCCTTAAATCTCCAAAAGCGTCCCCTGTTTTTGTTCCGAACAGTTCATTTCCGTCATTAATCACTCCGTCTTCATTAAGATCAAGTGCCAGAAATCCTGAGCCTCTGCCAAGCATATTTATCTCTTCTTTTGTTCCGTCACCATCCAAATCAAACATAAAGGTCTGATCTGATATATCAGCAGTTGCTGAACCGACATTTACTACAAGCGGATCTAAGAGTGCATTTTCAAGCATCGGGATATTATAATCCATATACTCCATATAACTTCTCGACATTACTAAGTCTACATTGAAGTCGATAGTCCTGCCATCCTCGGTTATCGCCTGCCCGTAGGCTGAGAAGTTCGTTGTCTCGTGTTCCTCGTAACTTACCACACGTTGAGTAAAAGGTGACATAGTGCCTCCATACATACCACTACCGAATATATTGCCGCCATACATGCTGCCTCCGTAAAGTCTCGACAATAATTTATTCAGAAGATTATTCTGAAACCGGCTCGGGCTTGAAATCAATGAATTGTTATCAGATAACGGTGATATGGACGATATAGAATTATCTTTGTTCTTTCCGGTATTTCCGTAGGTCCGGCTGCTACTGTCTGATACAAAAGATTCTGTGGCTTTCGCCTGAAAGGAGTTTGGGTCTCCCTGCCCCTTAAATCCGTTTTGATAATACTGCCTGTTCGACGACATAGTTACATTACTTTCCGCAATCTTCATAAAGCTTACCTCCTAATTATAGAAAATTTTTCAATCCTTTGAAGCAAGCACATCCTTGTCTTAATTCATCCTGCTATATAATCTATCGGATATATTTTCTTACAATTAAGCCATATGTAGTCAGACAAAATTAAAAGGGAATGAACCGTAATTCATTCCCTTAGAAATCTGAAATAATTATTTAATTATGCTATCTCACCTATCACGAACTTTGCAGTCTGACCACTTTCAAGCATACTATTAAGTCCGTCAATGGCAGCCATACGATTCTTATCACTGATTTTATCTGATGTATCATCAGCAAAGATATTCGTAAGCTCAATCTCGTCACGTTTGGCACCTGCTGCTACCGATACCATCTTGCCTATATCCTCGGAAGATTTCTTATTCTCTGAGATATCGCCCTGAGTTTCTTCATTACGCTTCTCAATCTCAGTCTCATACTTGTACTGAGAAATCTCTCCCTTAAGATACATCTGGTTAAGCTGGGATTTTGTATATCCGGCAAAGGATGTAGGTACATCAGCAGTCTTTTCATCCTCGTCCTCAAACATTGGTCCCATATCTATCTCTTTATCAGAAGAAGCCTTGGTATCTATATTGAAGTTCTCAGGTACTTCCTTCTTACTTGGAAAAGCGATAACTTCTGCATCCCGTGTATCTATAGACGATTTAGTATCCTGTGTATCAGCATCCTCCTTAGTATCAGCAGAATAAATTCCTGACTCAGAAAGTTCGTGACCTTCTTCTGATACCTGAAGAGTATCTCCATACTCAGATACAGCAACTAAATCCTCGAGATATGCTTTATCTTCTTTTTTCTTATCAGTAGAGATATCCTTTTGCTCTACTGTCTGCTCAGCCTTTTTCACACTATCAGCATCTGCCGTTTTTGTACTTCCTGTACTATAACCTGCATTATATGTAATCGGCTGAGACATATTTGAATATGCTCCAACACCTATCATAATGGGACCTCCTTTCCCAATATATAAAGGTTTTATAACCCCTAACCGACATTTTCGTCCATGAATCGATATTTATGTTATTTTATTATAACTTATCACATAAAATAAATCAACAGATTTTTCCAATAAAACCGAGAAAAATACAGATTTTTCTTATAGTTTTTCACTATAAAAGAAACTGCTTCAGGTTAATTATCCTGAAGCAGTCAAAATTTACTGTTAAAATTCCATTTTTTTCTCGAAATAATCTTTTAATTCGTCTATTTTTATTCTCTCCTGTTCCATAGTGTCTCTGTCACGTACAGTAACCGCACCATCGGTCTCTGAATCAAAATCATACGTAATACAGAAAGGCGTTCCGATTTCGTCCTGTCTTCTGTATCTCTTACCTATATTACCTCTGTCATCATACTCACAGTTGTAATACTTTGATAATTCTGCATATATCTTCTCTGCACCCTCGCCAAGCTTCTTGGACAAAGGAAGCACACCGATCTTTACCGGAGCTATAGCAGGATGGAAATGAAGCACCGTCCTCACATCCCCTCCTTCTAATTCCTCTTCATCGTAAGCGCTGCAAAGGAACGCCAGTGTAACTCTGTCTGCACCGAGTGAAGGCTCAATAACATAAGGGATGTATTTTTCCTTCGTCTCATCATCAAAATATTCCATAGGCTCACCCGACACATTCTGATGCTGTGTAAGATCATAATCAGTTCTGTCAGCGATACCCCAGAGCTCACCCCAATCAGTAAATGGGAATGCATATTCTATATCGGTTGTAGCATTGCTATAAAACGAAAGCTCTTCTTTGTCGTGGTCACGAAGTCTTAACTCTTCTTCTTTAAGGCCTAAATCAATCAGCCATTTATAACAGAAATTTCTCCAGTAGGTAAACCACTCAAGGTCTGTACCGGGTTTGCAGAAAAATTCAAGCTCCATCTGTTCAAACTCTCTTGTTCTGAATGTAAAGTTACCCGGTGTAATCTCATTTCTGAAAGATTTACCTATCTGTCCTATACCAAAAGGCACCTTCTTACGTGATGTTCTCTGAACATTCTTGAAATTAACAAATATACCCTGTGCAGTCTCAGGTCTTAAGTATACTGTATTCTTAGCATCCTCTGTTACACCCTGGAAGGTCTTGAACATAAGATTAAACTGTCTTATATCCGTGAAATTATGCTTACCACAGGATGGACAAGGGATATTTTCTTTCTCGATATATTCCTGCATCTGCTCATTGGTCCAGCCATCTATAGAGCTTTCTGCCTGTATGCCATGACAAGCCATATAATCTTCGATTATCTTATCTGCTCTGAATCTTTCGTGACACTCTTTACAGTCCATAAGAGGGTCAGAGAATCCTCCTAAGTGTCCCGATGCAACCCAGGTCTGAGGATTCATAAGTATAGCACAATCCACACCCACATTATAAGGATTTTCCTGGATAAATTTTTTCCACCAGGCACGCTTTACATTATTCTTTAATTCAACTCCAAGATTTCCATAATCCCAAGTATTTGCCAAGCCTCCGTAGATTTCCGAACCGGGATATACAAATCCACGATTTTTAGCTAATGCTATGATTTTGTCCATTGTTTTTTCCATAATTTTACCTCGTTTAATTATTTATATATGATGATAGCATTACCTAAGCCATCCAGCTTGGCACTGCTATTACTATTTAACTTTGCATGTGAATTATAATACACTATCTGTCCATTCAGGTTAAGATTGAATTCACCGTCTGCCGAAAAAATCTTATATTCCCCCGTCGCGAAATTAATATCGAAAAGATTTATATCGTTACCGGACATATCCTTCATAAGCTCGTTCCCATAAGCCATATAATCCCGGTTATCTGCATATGAGGTTCCGTTAAACGCATTATAATCATCCAATGAGCTATAGTCAATCGCAACACTTACGAATTCGTTTTCTTCCTTATATTCAAGCAGCTTGACAGCGTCCTTTTTATCGCCCTGTGCATACTTATCAATATCTGATTTTATTCTGTCGGAAAGTCCCGATATATCATATCCCGTGCCTGAGAAATCCTGACATGCTATCTCTCTTATAGTTTTATCTTCGTTAAGATTAAAGGTATTCTCCTTAACATCGCCGATGTAGTTTACCTTTTCCTTCTTACCACAGCCTGACATGAGAATGCAGAGTGAAAGTATTATTAAAGGTATTAAAAATATGTAATTAATTTTTTTTCTGTTTTTTAACATTGCTTTTGCTCCAATATAATTTAATTAATATATTATTATTAAAATTCATATACACCTGTCAATTTCTCTATATCTGTTTTTTTCCAATATTTATTTTCCCAACAAAAATAAACATCTTTACGTTTCTTAAAAATTCTAAATGGTGAATTAGTATTGTCATATATGTGTAAAATATCACAAACATCAACAAGTTGTGGTATTAATTTAAGTGCCCTGTCATACCTTATTCTAATTTTTTCCTCTGGAACACCATGTCCTCCAAGAGATTCTCTAACATTAACTCTGATAACATTAACATCAGCATTAGAAGTCAGTACATATATTCCCCTTATGAAATATCCTTTATCTTTTGCTTTTTTCAGTAATTTTAAATTTCTGTCAGTAGATAAAACAGTCTCAAAGGTAAAATCTTCCCCTTTGGCAAGCATAGATTCTCTAAGTTCTTCTGCTTTCAAAGCAGCTTCCATATCTGAGCAAAGACTAGCACTTTTTATATCATCAGCATTTATATATACACCAACTGTTTTAGCCATTCTGGTAATAGTTGACTTACCGCTACCATTTGGTCCGGCAAAAACTATTATTTCGGGTTGTAATTCTTTACTATCCGACATATTGTCTCCTTCCATCAGGATATTCCATATAAGGTTTATTTGTTTCATCATCATATCCTGCAATAGGAAGTCCTTTTACTTTTCTGATTTCATTGTCTATCCTAATTGACTCTTTAAACCTTTCTGTAAGTTCATCATCAGAAATTCCACAGGTATAATCTAATTCATTTTTATCAGACATAACAGACCTCCTTACTAACAAATATAAGTAAATTTATTTAATACATACAATTATAAAATCAGCTATGATTATTGCTAAAATCAAAACCGCTGATGCAAAAAATATTTTTTCGGATATTCTTTTACTTATTCGTGATATCAATGGTAATAACACTTTTATAAAAGCCGCTGCCATAATACCAAATATCAGACAACTAATCATCGATACCCTGTCATTGATTGATAAAATCCAGCCCCTATATGTCCACAGCTTGAGGTTAAAGCATTTTTCCAATATAAGACTGCTTATATATTCAAATATTCCTGATATTGCTCCCGCAAGGATTACCAACAAAGGAACATTCTTAATCTTATGAAGTATCGGATATAAAAGCCACAATCCAAAACCATATATAGGACATATCGGCAGATGCAATATTCCTCTATCGGAGAAATGTCCATAAAGAATATACATACAGGCTTCTTCATATATCCAGCCGACAAATGCTGCAGCAACAAAGCCCCATATTATTATTCCAATTTTCTTCATCAGCATAATCCCTCAAAGTATAATACATAATTTATACAAATATTTCAAGCAAGAGTAGAAAGAATTTCCAAAGACTTAAAATTTTTATCCACATATTCAGTTCTGAATTTATCTGCTACGTATTTTATCTCTGCCATCACTTCATCAGACAATGTGAAGCTGTATAGCTTATTTACAGGGGTTGAGAGGATATATTGCAGTGTATAGATAAGCGGTGAGCTTACCTTATATGTGACTTTAAGCTCAAGTGCACATTTGTCACATAAAAGTCCGCCTGCTTTGGCATCGAAATAGCTTATATGCTCCTTATCGCCGCATCTTACACAGGAATATGCCTGTATGCCCTCGCCCTCTATGTCCATAAGTCTTATCTCATATATATATCTTATCAATTCATTCGACAGTCTGTCATCTAAAAGTGCCTTAAATGTAACATATAAAAGATTGAGATTGTTCGTGCAGAAATCTCCCTCTCTGGTATAATATGACATAAATTCAGAAAAATATGAGGCATAGCACATCTTTTCCATGTCATAGGCTATATCGTGAAAATATTCCTTCACATCAACCTTAATAAGATTGTAAGCGTCACGAGTCGGAATTACTGTAAAGGTTCCCATTACGAAGCTCTGGCTTGCAGCCCGAAATGTACTGCTCGGCTTTCTTGCACCATTTGCAAATACAGTTATTTTGCCTCTTTCTTTTGTCAGAATAACAAGTCTTTTATCATATTCACCTACAAGCGTTACATATAATACAATTCCTGTTACTTCTATCTCCTGCCTCATAGCTAATTCTCATCCCTATAACCGTAGTTCTTAATCAATGTATCGCTATCTCTCCAGTCCTTCTTAACCTTGACCCATAGCTTAAGATTTACCTTCATTCCAAGCAGATTTTCTATACTTATTCTTGCCTTAGTTCCGATACTCTTAAGCATCTTGCCCTGTTTACCGATTATTATGCCCTTGTGCGACTCTCTCTCACATATTATTGTCGCATCAATATCGCATAACTTTCCGTCAGGTCTTTCCTTCATCCTGTCTATGACAACAGCTATACCATGCGGTATCTCCTTGTCAAGCTGTCTTAATACCTGTTCGCGTATCATCTCGGACGCAATCTGTCTCTCCGGCTGGTCGGTAACCGTATCCTCATCATAAAACTGTGGTCCGTATGGAAGAAGCTTCTTTAATGTCTTTATAAGTTCCTCTGTATTCTTACCTCTAAGAGCAGATACAGGAACTATAGCCTCGAAGCTTAAAACATCCTTATATTCATCTATCGCGGAAAATATAGTATCTTCTTCTACAGTATCTGTCTTATTTATCACAAGAACTATAGGAGTATTGACCTTACCAAGCACTTCTACGATATGTCTTTCTCCTGCACCGATAAAGGTCGTTGGCTCAACTAACCACATTATGACATCAACTTCATTAAGCGTACCGTAAGCTACATTCATCATATACTCACCAAGCTTATTCTTAGCTCTGTTAATGCCGGGAGTATCCAAAAATATTATCTGTGCCTCGTCATCTGTGTAAACTGTCTGTATTCTGTTTCTTGTAGTCTGTGCCTTGCTGCTGGTTATGGCAATCTTCTGACCGATAAGTCTGTTCATAAGTGTGGACTTGCCGACATTCGGTCTGCCTATAAGTGCAACAAAACCTGATTTATAATTATCCATATTTATCCTTTGTTAAAATACACTTAAGATATCCTTGAAACTGTCCTTAGACTGTTCAATCTTACCCTCTCCACCGATAGCACAGATTATTCCGCCATCAGTAGCTGCCTCCACATAAGGAGCTAAGTCTCTTATTGATTCCACATCAGAGGAAAGCACCTCATCTCTTTCTCTCTGCAGGTCTTCATCAGTAAGTCCCATGAGATATGCCACATAGCTAAATGATCCCTCTGCCGACGGTGTAAGCGGTGCATCTAACTTACTGATTGCACCTATGATATATTTGGTCATGTCCCTGTCGCTTGCTTCAAAGCTTCTTACATATTCGGGAGCCTTTTTATATATATCGTAGGTCTCCATAAGATTAGGGTCTCTGTAGGAAGTAAAGTATACATTTCCGCTTCTTGAGAAGGAGCACATACATCCGTAGGCTCCACCCTTTACCCTGACATTTATCCAAAGATAGTCATATGAGAATATGGTCTGTAGGACGGTAAGACCGCCGTTATATGCAAGACCTCTCTCAAGGAAATTACCTGCCGTTGCCACATACTGTACCTGACTTGCTGTCTTGAAGCCCTCATTTAATATCGAAGGCTTAATCTCCTCAACCTTGTCAAATTCAAGCCTTGATGAAAGGCGCTTGGAAAGATGGGTAACACTTGTCTTAAGCATCTCTTCCGGATTCTTATCCGAGGTGTATCCTACGCTTAATCCACCCCGTCTTAATACCTCACCTAATACGGTCTTAAGATTCTCTATCAGCCCGTCGGCCTTTTCATCAAAATTCTTATCCATATCAGCAAGGAAGTTATAGTAATATATTCCCTCCGTAAGCTCTTTAACAACACCTATAGGTGATATATATGATATGGCACGTCCTCCGGCCGTAATATGTCCTGACGATACAAGGTCAAGTTTAAGTCCCATTACCGTCTCGGCAATTATCTCTTTAAGTCTCTTCTTATCATCAATCTTCGAGGTGAAAAGTATCTCCTCAATAAGCTCCATTCCCTTGTCAATCTTATCATCGAGCATCTTCGCATTTACTACGAACTGGACAGTATACTTATCCTTTTCCATCTTATTGACTATACTGGTCAGGAACCCTATACCACCGGTATGCAGATTGATTTCCTCACTAAGTTCGCTGTAGCTGTAATGCTCCGTATCCACGTATTTAAAAATCTCCGTCAATAGTGAAATATACGGATAGTGTTTATAATCAATATCAGTTATATCAAAATTAAGACTTACATAGCTTATACCGTTTGTGAATATATCATGGCTGACCACCTTCACCATTTCAATCTCGGAAAAATGATTATTCAATACCCTTGCCTTCTTCTCTATATCATCTATCTCAAGCATTGGTATGGTCTTTAATTCCTCGTCGGTACTCGGCTCACTCTGGTATTCCTTAAGCCTTATCTCCGTAGATTTTATCTTATCTATATTCTCCTTAGATAAGGTCGCCATATATTTATCAAGCTTTTCCTGCTCTTCCTTCTGCCTTAAGTCATTCAAGCCCTTTCTTGGAGATAAGACAACATAGGTTTTGTGATTATTCTCAAGGATATATTTTCTTATAAGTTCCTCAAAATATCCGGTATCAGCTTCCTTCTTAAGCTCGTCAAAGGTCTCGTTTAAAGAGAATATATCGAGTGCCCTGTCATCATCATAAAGCCACATGCTAAGAGCGTTAAGTCCGAGCATAAGTCCCTTAGGATATCTGCCGTAGCTTGCCTCCTTGTGTTTAAATTCAAAATAATTAATAGATGCAAGCAGTGACTTTTTATTAATCTTATTCTTAACCAGGTTCTCAAGACAGTTATTTATAACCTCTATAAATCTGTCTTTATCCTCAACATTTGCATTCTGTGAAATGATGGAGAAAATAGGCTGATTGATACCGTCATCAAAGGACGAAAGTACGTCTTTACCTATCCCCGCATCTATGAGTGCCTTCTTAAGAGGTGCTCCCGGTGTAGTAAGCAGTACATGCTCAAGCACCGCAAATGCCGTACAAAGCTTCTTGTCCGTACTTCTTCCGACAGATACATTGTAAGCAAGATAGGTATTATCCGCTTCGTCATCCGCATCAGATATAGAATAAAAGTCCATCTTCTCTTTCGGTGCATCATATGCAGGCTCGATAGTAAGACTTGAATCTATATCAAGGAAATCAAAATTGTTTAAATATTCATTATCAATAAATTCAAGCTCAGCAACAGAATCCATATCTCCATAGAGATAGATATAGCTGTTGCTTGGATGATAATATTTCTTATGAAAATCAATAAACGCCTCCTGAGTAAGCTCAGGAATATGCACAGGGTCACCGCCTGACTCATAGCCGTAAGCAGTATGCTCAAGCAATGACTGCTCTATATCACGATAGAGAATCTGTTCCGGCGAGGAATAAACTCCCTTCATCTCATTAAATACTACTCCGTTATATTTTAACTTTCCATCCTCACCTATCTCATAATGCCAGCCTTCCTGCATCATTATCTCTTTTCTGTCATACATATTCGGATAGAATACCGCATCAAGATATACGTGCATAAGGTTATGGAAGTCCTTTTTGTTAAGACTTGCTATCGGATATACAGTCTTATCCGAATAAGTCATCGCATTTAAAAATGTATTGAGTGAGCCCTTCGCAAGCTCTACGAATGGATCTTTGGCAGGAAATTTTTTAGAACCGCATAAAACTGAATGCTCTGTGATATGTGCCACTCCCGTATCATCTGCGGGAGGAGTTCTGAAGCCTATGGAAAACACTTTATTATTGTCATCATTTTCTATAACAACCACTCTTGCCTTTGTCTTTTTATGTGAAAGTACATAGCCTGTACCCTTTACCTCATCTAATGTTTTTTTCTCAATTAATTCATATGCTTTTAAAGTTCCTAAATCTGACATTTTTTACCTCTCTGACATTTATTTTTTATGATTACCCGGCTGTATATCCGACTCTGCTTCCGCTTTAACTTCCGGTTATTCTTCCTCCGGTTTTGCTTCCGGTTCTTCATCGAATTCTTCGCCCTGTTTATTTGTATATCTGTCGTGATGTTTCCAGAAGCTCGGTATACATCTGTTTACTCTCTTGCAGTATCTTACATATGGTTCACCATACATCTTTTTAAGCCATTTTTCCTCTGTGAATATCATAAGTATAGTTAAAAACGCCCAATAAAATACAGGCAGAATAAGCATCCAATAGTTCTCTGTCAGCAGGTCAACTCCGGTTAGCATTATAGATATGCCCGAATATACAGGGTTCCTGACATAAGCATATATTCCTGTAGTCGCAAGTTTGTTATGCATAATGTACTCGTCAACATGCTTTATTTTAACAGCCGCATACCATATGGCTGCACCGAATATTATAAATATTATTCCCAATATCCAGAATAAGAACATAATGGCTACTATAAATGTTATATTTCTTACAGGTGTATATTCTACACCGCCTGATGAAAGCAGTCCCTTCCGGTCTAATACAACTGCCACAACCGTTACCAATATACATACCCATACATATAAAGGTCCTACGCCATACATTGGAAGATGTTTATTATTAAGGCTTTCTTTATTTTCTTTATCCATGTTATTTCCTCCGCTGAAAAAAATTATCTGTAATCGTATATAATTTCGGTTAAACTCCTGTCAGGTTATCAGGTCCGAAGCTCATCGGTAATAATTCCTCTAAGGTTTTTATCACATAATCAGTTTTGTTCTTTGCCATTATAACATAAAAATCACCGGGTGCAACAAACTCTCTTAAAACCTGTCTGCAAATTCCACAAGGTGATGTATATGAGTCATATCCTCCTACTATCGCAATTGCCTTAAAATTATTATAGCCTTCACTCACTGCTTTAAAAACAGCTGTCCTCTCAGCACAGTTTCCTGCAGGATATGATGCATTCTCCACATTACAGCCGGTAATAATCACACTCTCATCTTTATCCGTTACAGCATAAAGTGCAGCTCCTACACGAAACTTCGAATACGGAGCATATGAATTATTTCTTGCAGTATCTGCCGACTCGATTAACTTAACTAATAACTCATTTGATAGACTCATATGTTCTGACATAAAAATATTCTCCTAAAATTAAGGAACAGTCCCCATGTATTTAAGAAGCTGTTCCTTATTTGTTTTATCATTAATATATCGAATTTACTTTTCTCCGTACCAGGCTATACCCTCATATCTCCAACCCAAGCTTACAAGATTATCTTTCTCGACAGCACTTGTAGTATAATGGTGTGAGCCTGCCGCTTTGGCGTTCGGATTATATAATCTATATAATGCCTGTCCGCTTTCGCCTGTGGAATACCATCCGATTCCTTCATATTTCCAGCCTAAACCTTCGAGGTTGTCCCTTTCTACAGCACTGGTTGTATAGTGATGATCTCCTGCATTAGGGTTATACAGACGATATACGGGAGTATCTGAAGTAACAGGTGCATTCCATGCAGCACCCTCAAATTTCCATCCGGCATTTACCAGATTATCTCTTTCTGATGTATTTGCCGTATAAAAATGTTCACCTGAATTAGGATTATACAGACGATACATCGTCATATATGTTCCGTTATTTTGATTACTGTATGAATTATCATTTTGTTCGTAATGTTTATCATCAAGATCAGTATAAATCACATCAAAGGAACAATGATTCTCCGATATAAGTTCTGCCGGAATACCATAATATCTATATTTTGGTGATTGATTCAATACATTTTTATCCGAATTGGCTCCATAGTATTTATTCTGACTATCCCAGGTAATATCCAATATTTTCCATGAGCCATTGACATATACCGCATTCCATGCATGATTCTCATTAGTATAATCAGTGTTAGGACTTAAATTTCCTCCACCAACACTTGCTCCGGAAGCAAATCCATTAATATCAAGACATGGTATTCCGACAGATGCAAACATCACCCTTGCTAATCTTGTATAGCCGGAACACACTGCCCTTTTATTATTATATGCCCATATAGGATCAGCCGGGTTTTCTATTGTTCCATTCAGATAATTCTCATAATCATATGCTATATTCGTCGCAATCCAATCATGTATGGCTTTTACCTTTTCTTCATCCGAAGAACAATTCTTTGTTACATTTTTTGCTGTATTAACAATTTCATTGATGGTAGTTTCGTCACTATATAACATCTTATAATACCATGTCGGATAACCATTGCAGTCATTTGGAGAAATTTCCGCATTTATTCTATTCAAAAAATCTCTCTCTGACTTACCGCCGGCGTAATATAACTCAACCTTTCCACCTGTCTTCTTGAAAGAAAACCTCAATGTACTTAAATGTGTTTCATATCCTTTTCCTTCATAAAAAACAATCATATACTCTCCATCAGATAAATCTGATGTATCTAAATACGCAGATATTTCATTATTATCATTTAACAAACCTTGCTCAGCCAGATCTCCATTCATAACTATCATTATGGAATTTCCATATATCTGAACATCATCATGATATACAACATATATAGTCGTACCACTTATTGATGCATCCCACCACATAGAGGATGTTGCCGAAAGTTCGGTGGACTTTAATGAGGTCGTTGTACTCGGAATTGTCGTAAACGCCTTAACATTTATAACAGACGTGAGTATTACCATGCAGAATGCAACCGCAAATGCTATCGCACGCTTATTAAATTTTCTGAAAAAAATATCCATACGTTCCTCCATACATTCTATTTATAATGTCTGCTCTTATTTTCCACCATACCAGGCAATGCCTTCATATCTCCATCCTAAGCTGACTAATTTGTCTTTCTCATCTGCACTTGTTGTATAATGATGTGAACCTGCAGCTTTTGCATTTGGGTTATACAAACGATGAAGTGCTTTTCCATCACTGCTGTTTGAATACCAACCTATTCCTTCAAATTTCCATCCCACA
Source organism: Lachnospiraceae bacterium (assembly GCA_017449765.1). Classification (GTDB taxonomy): domain Bacteria; phylum Bacillota; class Clostridia; order Lachnospirales; family Lachnospiraceae; genus Coprococcus_C. The sequence goes on from JAFTFE010000076.1 coordinate 15,654, forward strand.
CTTACAAGCATATCTTTCTCAGATGCACTGGTTGTATAATGATGATCACCGGCATTAGGATTATATAAACGATATACAGGAGTATTTGAAGTAGTTGGTGCTTTCCATGCAATACCTTCGTATTTCCATCCGATATTACTGAGGTTATCTCTTTCAACAGCA
>JAFTFE010000077.1 GCA_017449765.1 Lachnospiraceae bacterium
CGCAAACGGATACCGATTAAGTGATGGTTTGTATTCTGGGAGGAATAAAATGTCTGATAAAGGTAATGTAATAATATATCAATCTGAGGATGGTCTTACAAAAATTGATGTAAGACTTGAAGAGGATACCGTTTGGCTGACTCAACTACAGCTTGCAGATTTGTATCAAACTTCAAAATCAAATGTTAGTGAACATATTAATAATATATTTAAAGAAGGAGAATTGGATAAGAATTCAGTTGTTCGGAAAATCCGAACAACTGCTGCTGATGGTAAAGAGTATAACACATTGCATTATAATCTCGATATGATTATTTCTTTGGGATATCGCATTCATTCCAAGATTGCCACAAACTTTAGAAAATGGGCAACTGAGCGATTAAAAGAATATATGATAAAGGGCTTTACTATGGATGATGACCGGCTAAAAGAATTAGGTGGAGGCGGATATTTTAAGGAGCTTTTGGAACGAATACGAGATATCCGTGCATCTGAAAAGGTTTTTTATCGACAGATATTAGAGATATATGCAACAAGCATAGACTATAATCCTAATGCTGAAGAATCTATTACTTTTTTTAAGAAAGTTCAAAACAAAATTCATTACGCCGTTCACGGAGAAACTGCTGCTGAGGTAATATACCATAGAGTAGACGCAGAAAAAGAATTCATGGGATTAACTACCTTTAAAGGCGAAGAGCCTACGCTCAAGGAAGCGAAGATTGCAAAGAATTATCTGAACGAAAAGGAACTTCGTGCAATGGGGCAGATTGTATCCGGTTATCTTGATTTTGCAGAACGTCAAGCAGAACGTGAAATACCAATGACTATGAAGGATTGGGCAGAGCACTTAGATAATATACTTACAATGAGCGGTGAGAAGCTTCTTGAAGGAAACGGGACTATTAGCCATATTGAAGCTATGGACAAGGTTGATATTGAATACAAAAAATATAAAAACAATACATTAAGCAGTTCAGAGAAAGACTATCTTGATACCATCGAAAAATTAGGACTTATTGGTTCAAAAGAAAAGTAAATCAAATTTTTGAGAGGTATCTATATGAGTCATAAAAGAGCAATCGGAATTTCATTTATTTCACTGATTGGATATATAATTATTTCGGCTACAGCGTTTTTAATGATTAAGAAAAAATAAATAACTGATGAAGTTTAATTGTAGTTTTATGGAAGTTTTGTATGGGGAAAGTGGTTGCGGTTATTACAGGGTCTATCGGAGGAATAGGACAGGAATTTGTCAGGCAGATATTAAATGACAAAAAGGTTGATGCAGTATGTCTGGGCTGGGTAGATACGGAAATGCTGAAAACTGCAGGATTGCTGATAGTAATTAGTCAATTTGCGGTTGTTCCACTATATTATTTATTTTTTGGATTATGGAAAAGCAATTATTTATTAGCTGGAACAGCAGCTTTATTTTTCATAATTCATTCAATTAACGGAGTTATGAATTTTATAATAAAAAAGTAATGTAGAAATATAGTTTTATGTACGCGTAGCGTGTCGGTTAGAGTATACCATAACCTCTAACCGACTTATGTAAATATGAAAAAATCATCTGTCTTCAAGCGGTACATACTCGCGTATATCCGATATGGACATATACGCAGGACGTATGATTTTATTTACATTGATGAGCTCTTCTATACGATGGGCGCTCCAGCCTGCAATTCTTGCTACTGCGAAAAGCGGCGTGTAAAGCTCATCAGGAATATCGAGCATATTATATACAAAGCCACTATAGAAATCTACATTAGGACTTACACCTTTGTAGATTTTTCTTTTTTCAGCAATTACTTCTTTTGCTATCTCGGCAACATTATTATATAAGGCGTATTCATCTTCTCTGCCCTTTTCCTTTGCAAGAGTGCCGACGAATTTGCCGAAAATATTTGCTCTTGGGTCGGAGATGGAATAAACCGCATGTCCCATACCGTATATAAGCCCTGATTTATCAAATGCTTTTTTGTCCAGAATATCACTTAAGTAGTCACGTATCTGACCTTTATCTTCCCAGTTGGTTACATGTTCCTTCAAATCATCAAACATCTGCTTAACTTTAACGTTGGCACCGCCGTGTTTCGGTCCCTTCAATGAACAAAGAGATGCAGCTACGGAAGAATAGGTATCTGTACCGGATGATGTAACAACGTGAGTTGTAAATGTTGAGTTGTTACCACCACCGTGCTCTGCATGAAGTACGAGAGCTAAGTCTAAAACCTTTGCTTCAAGTTCGGTATAGTGTTTGTTCTTCCTAAGCAGTCTTAACAAATTCTCCGATGTTGAAAGTTCAGGCTTTGGATTATGTATGTAAAGTCCGCGTCCGAGATCATAATGTCTGTACGCAAGATATGAGTAAACCGCAAGTGATGGGAAGTTGGATATAAGCTCAATACTCTGTCTTAGTACATTAGGTATACTTACATCTAATGGATTAAGATCAAAAGTATTTAATGTAAGTATACTTTTGGCAAGAGAATTCATAATATCCTTTCCCGGAGTACGAAGGATTATATCACGTACAAAGTTATTCGGCAGGGAACGGTAAGTACCAAGCAGCTTGTTGAACTCATCTAACTGTTCTTTGCTTGGCAAATCGCCGAATAATAAAAGATAGACAGTCTCTTCGTAACCAAAACGTTTCTCGCTCCAGAAACCTTTAACCAAATCGTTTATATTAATACCGCGATATAATAGTTCGCCATCTATAGGTACTAAGTTTCCGTCAACCTTTTTATATGCATTAATAGTTGATATATCGGTAAGGCCTGTAAGCACGCCGCGGCCATCCAAGTCACGAAGCCCGCGCTTGACTTCATACTTAGTGTATAATTCCTGATTGATTATATCATTTGTCTCACATTTTTTTGCTAAATCTTTTATTTCCTGAGTAACCACAGAATATTCATTTCGATTCATTTTATCACATCCTTTATTATAGATATAAATATAACATAGAACATATAGTCAATGCAAACGAAAAAGCTATTTTAATAAATATTATTTGAGATATTACATAAATGATGGTAAAATATCACGAAGGAGGTGCCATCCGACAGGATGGAGGTTCCCTTGTGCAATCACGAAGGAGGTGCCATCCGACAGGATGGAGGTTTCCTTTGTATCAATACGAACATTTTTATGAGGCAGTTTAATTATGAGAAGAATAATCAATACATTCAAATATGGTTCAATCGGTGTCAAACTTACTCTGCTTGCCACAATCATATGTGGACTTGCTACAGTGGGCTTGGTTGTCTGCGCTATTATATTCGGACAGCTTATATGGTTTTTTGCCGCAGTTTTTGCAGGCTTTATTACGGTGTCATTGGCTCAGACCTTTGGTATACAGGCAGGGGATGCCGATGATGATATTGATATCGGAGAGTTTAATAATGCTTCCGATATGGACAGTGATGACACAAGTGATAGTGTGGCATCCGGCGATACTTATGTAGGAGATTTCATGTCAGAGAGACTTATGAATCCTAAGAGCGAAACAACTGAAGCAAATGCAGGAGTGGACAAGAAAAATCGTACTACTAAAAGAAACGGAAAAGCAAAGTCAAGGTCGGAGATAGAAGAAAGTAAGGAAACGAAAGAAGATAAATCTGATAAGGTAAAGAAAGGTAAAAACAAGAAGAATAAATCAAAAAAGAATAAATCCGGCACTTTGAAAAATGAGCTTGAAAAACCGGAAAATAAAATGAAACCTCAACCAAGACCGTCAGATAAGAAGGAAGAAAATATCGAAGATAAGAATGACGTTAAGAAAGAAACCAAAAAGGAACATGAGAAAAAAGAGCATATTAAGAAAGAACATGCTCACAGTTCAAGACATAAAAAAGCTGTGGTAAGTCCTAAGGCTATGATAGAAAAACCTAAGAAGGTTGCAAAGAAAGATAATATTCCGACGGTAAAATCTAAAGCGAAGATTGATATTAATTACGGCGCAATGCTTAGAAAGGATATAAAGGACAGTAAAACAGAGAAAGAGAAGTAAAAAGAGAAAGAAAAAAAGAAGGAAGAGGTTGTTGTACCTGAGCCTGTTACGGCAGATACAGTTAAGCAGTATAATTTCAAAAAAATCAGAAAGACATTACGTAAATTTAAAGTTAAACGTGATCATAAGCTTGCAATTATAGATAGATGTGAGAAGTATAATATTTACCAGACACCTGCATATATTTGGACTGAGAAGAATGATTTTCATATTCTTCTGATAGAAAAAGAACCTCGTCATCTCGTATTGTCAAGACTCAAACTTGGCAGGATTTCATATCTTAAGAAACAGCCGGTCAATACTAATACGGATTATGATGTATTCAATGTAAAGAGTATATTGACAGATTTATTTAGACCATATCTTCCTGATTATAATCAGAGTAACGAAAGTAATGATTTGAATTATTATAAAAATCTGTACGGTATAGGTCAGGGAATATTTTTTACAAATAATTCTGCAAAACAGCTTGTGGATATATTTGGCTTTGACCTTGACGTAGAAGATAAGGTTACAAGCTCAAAAAGAGTTAATATTTTCTTCAAGGATGTATATAAGGCAAATATTATGGTGAGAGATAACGTGCTTGATGCCAATGGATATGCAGACAGAATATCTACCATCCTTGAGGATATGGCATCATCTTCTATTAGTTATAATGAGTTTAAGGATACACTTAATCTGATGATAAAGAATAAATTTATCACAAAAGAATTTGGAATGCATTTTATGGAAGTAAGGGATAAAAAACATAGTTAAAACAAATACTAAAATAATCTTAGAATTATTTTAGTGAGGAAGGTTGACTATGAGAATAGCATTTTATAATACAAAACCTTACGACAGGATATGGTTTGAAATGATTGCTAAGGATGAGGGCTTCGAGACAGAGTATATAGAGGAAGCGATAGACGAGGACACAGTGTCTTTGGCAGAAGGTTACGATGCAGTAAGCGTATATTCAGATATGGAAGGCTGCTGTAAAACAGTTACAGATAATGAATGTTTATCTAATGAAAACCGGATAAGAGATAACATAACCGATAAAATTATACGAATATTATATGAAGAAGGAATAAGAGCCATACTTTTGAGAAATGAAAAAATAGATAAAAGTAAATTGCTTGGAATCAACAGGTATGGAATGTCAGTTTATGCGGTACCTGCATATTCCCCCAGAAAAGCTGGTAGGCAGGCATTGGGTATCCTACCTTCCGTAACACTTTTTCTGTTGCCTTTTAAGTAAAAGTTTGTTATCTTAGAAAGGTGGATGGAGGTTATTTGTTGATTGATTTCCTTCAATAAAATATCAGGTTGCTATGTGCATTTTACTGCACATTAATTATTCATAAAAGAAAGGTAAATGATATGGATGTTTCAGTAGAAATGTTAGGTAAGCGTGCTTTCAGTGAAGCTATAATGAGAGAGCGTTTGCCTAAGGCAGTTTTCAAACAGTTAAAGAAGACACTTGATTATGGAGCACCGCTTGATACAGAGATAGCAGACTCGGTTGCCATTGCGATGAGAGAGTGGGCTAAGGAGCTTGGTGCAACACATTATACGCATTGGTTTCAGCCGCTTACTAATCTGACGGCTGAGAAGCATGATTCCTTTATGGATCCCGTGGGCGATGGTACATTTATCACAGAATTTACGGGTAAGGAACTTATAAAAAATGAACCGGATGGCTCATCCTTTCCAACCGGTGGTGTAAGAAATACCTGCTCTGCCAGAGGATATACGGTGTGGGATTGTACTTCACCTGCATTTGTTAAGGATATTCCTAACGGTTGTAAGGTCTTATGTATCCCTACGATATTCATATCATATACAGGCGAGTCGCTTGATTTTAAGACACCGCTGCTTCGTTCTATGGAGGCGGTAAGCAATCAGGCAAAGAGAATTCTAAAATTATTCGGTAAGGATGATATAGACAGAATAAATGCATCTGTCGGTGCCGAACAGGAATATTTCCTTATAGATAAATCACTTTATGACAGAAGACTTGATTTGAAACTGACGGGACGTACATTATACGGTGCTCCGGGACCTAAGGGACAGGAGATGGATGATCAGTATTTCAGCGTGGTTAAGGATAAGGTTTCTTATTTTATGAACGAGCTTAATCAGGATCTTTGGCAGCTTGGTATACCTGCCAAGACACAGCACAATGAGGCTGCTCCTGCACAGCATGAGATAGCGCCTATATTTGAGACAACGAATATAGCCTGTGACCAGAATCAGCTTGTTATGGACTGTCTTAAGAGAGTAGCGGCAAGGACGGGCTTTGCGGCACTTTTGCATGAGAAACCATTCAGAGGAGTAAATGGCTCAGGTAAACATAATAATTGGTCTTTATCTACATCAGACGGAGAAAATCTTGTAGCTCCGGGTAAGAACTTAGAGAGTAATCTGCAATTTCATCTTTTCCTGGCAGCGATACTCGCTGCTGTACATAATAATGCAGAGCTTCTTAGACTGTCCGCTGCATCTCCGGGAAATGACCACAGACTTGGTGGAGACGAAGCGCCCCCTGCTATTATATCCGTGTACTTGGGTGACCAGCTTGATGATGTGGTCAAACAGATTATAGAAAACGGCGAGGTTACAAAAGCTATAAAGGGCAGAGTATATGAGCCTAAATGCTCAGCTATACCTCCATTTAAAATGGATGCAACTGACAGGAACAGAACATCACCGTTTGCATTTACGGGTAACAGATTTGAGTTCAGGATGGTTGGCTCATCACAGTCCATAGCTCTTCCGATGACTACCATGAATACCATAGTTGCAAATACTTTGTGTGATATGGCGGATGAACTTGAGAAAGCGGAAGATTTTCAGTCGGCAGCTAAGAAGATGGTTGCCGATATGATTAGAGAACATAAGGATATAGTATTCAACGGTAACGGTTATTCAGAGGAGTGGGTTAAGGAAGCCGAAAGACGAGGACTCCCTAATATTCCTACTATGGTTGATGCAATACCGTATCTTACAAGTGAGAAGTCTAAAAAGGCATTTGGAAGATTCGGAATAATGAATGAGAGTGAACTTCAATTAAGGGAAAATGTGCTCTATGACAGCTATGCCAAGACTATCAATCTTGAAGCTCTTACAATGATTGAGATGGCAAATAAGCAGATTATACCGGCAGTTATGGATTATGAAGCAAGAACAGCAGCGGGTATAAGGGACTTAAAGAGTATCGGTGTGACTGCAAGTGCGCAGGTTGCTCTTGTAAATGAACTTGACGAGCGTCTGACTAAGTTCAGAGTAGCTATAGTTGAGTTAAAGAAGAGAGTTGACGAGGCTGAGAATCATAAGGGTTCGTTGGCTGAGTGGGCAACATATTACAGGGATTATGTAGCAGCGTATTTTGATGTGGCAAGAGAGCCGGCTGATGAGTTGGAGAAGCTTGTCGGCGAGAAAGATTGGCCTTTGCCTACATATGAGGAGTTCTTATTTGAACAGTAGTTTTTGTTAAATGCATGCTAAGAGGTACTTGATTTGGCAGATAAGATAATTCTGATTGGATTTATGGGCAGTGGAAAAACTTCTGTCGGTAAACTGATTGCAAGAAAATATGAAGGTTATAAATTCATTGACTCGGATAAGGAGATTGAAAATATAGCCGGAAAAACAATTAACAAAATATTTGAAGAAGAGGGAGAGGAAGGCTTTCGCCAAAGGGAGAGAGACTTCCTTATCCGATTATGCGATACTTCAGATAAAATAATTCTATCTACAGGAGGCGGTATGCCCTGCTATAAGGGGAATGATGAACTGTTGAAAAAGGCGGGACTTACTATCTACCTGTCAGCAAAACCCGAAACCATATACAATAGAGTGAAAAATGACACTACCCGACCACTTCTTAACGTAGAGGACAAATTGGGCAGGATTAAGGAACTGCTTGACGTACGGGATAAGCTGTATAGACAGGCTGCTGAGGTTGTTATTGAAACTGATGGAAAGCGTTTGAACGATATAGTTGATGAGATAATGGGGAATGAATGATAAGTCTATGAAGAATTTATATATAGCAGAGAAGCCGAGCGTAGCAAGAGAATTTGCCAAGGCCCTCGGTGTAAAGGGTGCGGATAGTGCCGGCGGTAAGGATGGATATATAGAGACAGAGGATTCCATAGTTACATGGTGTGTCGGACATCTTGTCACTATGAGTTATCCTGATGCTTATGATGAAAATTTAAAGCGCTGGAGTATGGCTACCATTCCGTTTATACCAAATGAATATAAATACGAGATAATTGGTGCAGCAAGCCGTCAGTTTAATGTTGTCAAAAGATTACTGAACAGAAATGATGTTGGCTGCATATATGTATGTACCGACTCGGGACGTGAGGGAGAGTATATATACCGTCTGGTTGATATGATGGCTGATGTGAGCGAGAATACTTCCAAAAAAAGAGTATGGATTGATTCGCAGACAGAAGAGGAAATCTTAAGAGGTATTAAGGAAGCTAAAGATTTGTCGGAGTATAATAATCTCAGTGATTCGGCTTTCCTTCGTGCACAGGAAGATTATCTTATGGGAATTAATTTCTCACGAGCACTTACATTAAAATACAGTCAGACCGTTAAGAACTATCTTAAATTAGATAAATGCGTCATAGCTGTTGGACGTGTTATGACCTGTGTACTTGGCATGATTGTTAAGCGTGAGCGTGAGATAAGAGAATTTGTGCCTACGCCGTTTTACCGGGTTCTTGCGAAGTTAGATGGCTTTGAAGCAGAATGGAGGACAACGGATAAGTCAGAGTATTTTGAATCACCTCTTTTATACAAGGAAAATGGTTTTAAAAAAGAGGAAGATGCAAAGATATTAATAGAAAAACTGATTGATGAAAAGCCTATAAAGTTAAATGTGGTTAAGGTTGAAAAGAAGACAGAGAAAAAGGCTCCTCCTATGCTGTATAATCTTGCAGAGCTTCAGAATGACTGTTCAAGATTATTTAAGATAAGTCCGACAGATACACTTAACATAGTTCAGGAACTGTATGAGAAAAAACTGGTTACCTATCCGAGAACTGATGCAAGGGTTTTGTCTACTGCTGTATCAAAGGAGATATATAAGAATATAAGCGGCTTGAAAAAATATCAGTCACTTTCGCAATATGCGGATAACATAATTGCACAGGGCGGCTATAAGGGTATAGCAAAATCAAAATATGTAAATGATAAGCTTATTACTGACCACTATGCGATTATACCGACAGGGCAGGGCTTTGGTGCGCTTAATTCGGTATCTGATACTGCAAGGAAGGTATATGATATAATTGCAAGAAGATTTCTTAGTATTTTTTATCCTGCAGCACAGTATGAGAAGATTTCTCTTACGCTTACAAAAGAAAATGGTGAAAAGACTGAAAGTTTTTTTGCAAACTTCAAGAGACTTGATAAACCGGGCTATCTTGTGATCGCTAATCCAAAGCTTGTTGCAACTCAGATGGGTACAGGCAATGATTCTTCCAATAAGGATATAGATAGCAAGGATTTAGAGGGAAGGAACACTGATAAGGACGGCTCAGGCACCGATGAAAATGAGACAAAGCTGTCACAGGAGATGCTTGAGAAATTGAAATCTCTAAAAAAAGGAGATGTACTCGAAGCGTCGGAATTATATATTAAAGAAGGAGAGACATCTGCTCCGAAGAGGTATTCCTCAGGAACTCTTATACTTGCTATGGAGAATGCCGGACAGCTTATAGAGGATGAGGAACTTAGAAGTCAGATAAAAGGCTCGGGTATCGGAACAAGTGCTACAAGGGACAGCATAATCACTAAGCTTGTGACGAATAAATATATTCAGCTTAATAAGAAAACTCAGATAGTCACTCCTACATTCTTGGGTGAGATAATCTATGATATAGTATATTATTCCATCAACAGCCTTCTTCGTGCGGAGATGACGGCAAGCTGGGAAAAAGGACTTGCAGGTGTTGCTGAGGGAACTATCTCGAAGGATGAATACACGGAGAAAATGAACAGTTTTGTTGTCAATAATACCGAGCTTGTTAAAAAGTTAGATAATCAGTATAAGATAACTTATCTTTTTGACAAGTCTAAAGAGTATTATGTAAAAAAAGGAGGTAAAAATGGCAGACATTAAAATTAAGGATATGTACAGCTTAGAACATACAAAGGCTAAGGAATGGCTTTCGGAGCTTGAATATGCGTGGGAGGTGCTTCCAAAGATAAAAGATATAATTCTTGAACTTGGCAGAAGGATAGATGAGGAATGTCCGCAGGAGTATGAAAAACGTGGAGATAATATATGGATACATAAGACTGCATTTGTTTTCGATTCTGCATATATCGCAGGACCTGCCATAATCGGTGCCGACACAGAGGTCAGACAGTGTGCATTTATAAGAGGCAACGCACTTGTCGGAGATGGCTGTGTAATCGGCAATTCCACCGAACTTAAAAATGTCATAATCTTCGATAATGTACAGGTGCCGCATTATAACTATGTGGGTGACTCGGTACTCGGCTACAAATCTCATATGGGAGCCGGATCGATAACCTCAAATGTAAAAAGTGATAAAACACTTGTCGTAGTAAAAAACGATGGTGATAATATAGAGACGGGACTTAAAAAATTCGGAGCGATGCTTGGTGATTTCGTAGAGGTAGGCTGTAACTCCGTACTTAATCCGGGTACGGTTATCGGTTCACATTCAAATATATATCCGGTATCCTGCGTAAGAGGAGTAGTTCCGGCTGACAGTATATTTAAGACAGGTGGAGTAATCGTTGCTAAAGATAATTAAAATATCGCAAACAGGAGGAAAAATGATGAATTTTAAAAAAATTATAGCATTTACAACATGTGCAGCAATGCTTATTATGGGTAGTGCTTTCAACAACATTGATGTGCAGGCAGAAGAAGTGCAAGGTGTAGTACCTGATTCTGAAAAAACTAATTTAACAGATGAGTTTGATGTGAGTGATTTTACATCTGACATAGTTACAGATTCCGGCAGAGTGATAAAATGCATTAAAACATATTATAAAGATGTATTGCACTATATGAGTGAATATGATGAAGATGGTAATATTGTAAAAAACACATATTATACCGATAAAGGTGACATCGGGTGGTATATTACATACAAATATGATTCAAATGAAAATTTGTTGAAATGGACAAGATATGATGATGATGGAGAATCCTTACAGAGTTATACATATGAATATAATGAAGATGGAAAGCTGAATAAAGAAATAAGAAATGATAAAACATATTCCGTATATGAATATAATTCACAGGGCAATAATATAAAAACAACTTTTTATTATGATGGCGGCGTTGATTATTATTATACTTATAAATATGACGAATATGGAAATTTGGAAAAGTTTGAGTCATTTTATAACGACGGAAGTAAGGGTGAATATTTCACATATGAATATGATGATGGAAAACTAATTAAGGAAGTAAACTATGATGCTGATGATACTGTTACCGTATATTCTGAATACGAATATGATTCAAATGATAATATAACAAAGGAAACATATTATGCAGCTGACGGAAGTGTTGGTTTATATTATATAAATAAATATGATTATGATTCGTATAATGATATAAGTAAAAAAATAAATTATCACTATCAAGATGGAAAACTTTTAGATGAGTTTGATTCTTATTATGAATATTATGATTTACCACAAGTTACATACTCCCCGATGTACCGCCTTTACAACCCTAACTCAGGTGAACATTTCTACACTAAAAATGAAACAGAGAAAGATACATTAAGCGGCTTAGGCTGGAAGTATGAAGGTGTTGCATGGAATGCTCCGGATAGTTCCGATACACCGGTATATCGTCTCTATAATCCAAACGCAGGTGACCATCACTATACAACAAGCAAGTCAGAAAAAGATACACTTGTAAGCTTAGGATGGAAGGATGAAGGTATCGGCTGGTACTCTTCAGATAAAAACGGACAGGCGCTTTATCGACTTTATAATCCAAATGCCAAGGCAGCAGGTTCTCATCATTATACAACCAACGCAGATGAGCGTGACAATCTTGTAAGTTTAGGCTGGAGAGATGAAGGAATCGCCTGGTATGGTGGAAAGTAAGACATTTTTCGAATCTGTTTTGTATAATATCCCTGATAATTGATTTAAGCTTTTTATTATGCTATAGTTAGGATTATTATATAAGAATAAAACAGAATAATATATAAGAAAAACAGTATCCGTAAGTGTGATATGCCATTATGTTTACAGTTTTTACCTTATATTATAAAATATTTAATTCTTAATGAGAAGGGAGATTATTAATGAAGAAAAACTTATTAAAGCAAGCTTTGAAGAAAGCTACAGCCATCGGTATAGCGTCAGTTATGGCACTTGGTATTATAACCACAGTTAAGACGCCTATAGAGGTAAGGGCAGAATCTGAAACGGAGACGACAGAAAAGATTTTGAAAAAGTATGCAAATTATATCGGTGATGAATTATACGTATATAATGAATATGATGCTGACGGATTTGAGACTGAGATTATAGATATTCATGGACCATATAGTTGTGTTTATGAGTATGATGATGCCGGAAATCATAAAAAGGGTAAATATTATGACGAAGACGGAACATTATCTTATGAATATGAATATGATACGGATGGAAATCGTGTAAAAAGAACAGAATATTATGAAAATAAAATAGAAAGATATATAAAGTATGAGTATGATAATGATAAAAATATGACAAAAGAAACATATTATAATGCAGATGATTCAGTGTCTTATTATTATACATACAAGTATAATTCCGATGGTAATTTGACAAAAAAAGAGTATCATATGGATGATTCAGTAACAAGTTATACATATGAATATGATTCACACGGAAACATGACAAAAAATATGTATTACGAATCAGAAGGTTCAATGTATAACTATACATATGAATTTGAATATAAGTATGACGAAAATGGAAATATGATAATGGCCAAAAGCCTTGGTTATGGAGACTTAGATTATATAAAAGAATATGTATATGATGAAAACGGAAATTTAAAAAAGGAGACTTTTACATATAATGATAGTAGTCGAAACGGCTATATCTTATATGAATATGAGGACGGAATTAATTTGACTAAAGAAACTTATTATAATGCAGATAATTCAAAATCCGGTTATTCGACTTATGAATATGATAGTGATGGATACATAATAAAAATCACAGGCTATAATGCAGATGACACAATAGATGGGTATAGCTTATATGAATATTATGACAGTACAACATATTCTCCGATGTACCGCCTCTACAATCCTAATTCCGGTGAGCATTTCTACACCAAAAATGAAACAGAGAGAGATACATTAAGCGGCTTAGGCTGGAAGTACGAGGGCGTTGCCTGGAATGCTCCGGATAGTTCCGATACACCGGTATATCGTCTCTACAATCCAAACGCAGGAGACCACCACTATACAACAAGCAAGTCAGAAAAGGATAATCTTGTTAGTTTGGGATGGAAGGATGAAGGTATCGGATGGTACTCAACAGGCACCGACGGACAGGCACTTTATCGACTTTATAATCCAAATGCCAAGGCAGCAGGTTCACATCATTACACAACCAATGCAGATGAGCGTGATAATCTTGTAAGTTTAGGCTGGAGAGATGAAGGCATCGCCTGGTATGGTGGAAAGTAAGCTTCATTAATAAATGTACCGGTTTTCGAGAGTCAGATGA
>JAFTFE010000078.1 GCA_017449765.1 Lachnospiraceae bacterium
CAAGAAGAAGACTGATTGAAAAGGGTATAATTGATGGCAAAACAAGAGGAAATATTAAAATAATTCTTCCAAGATTCTCTGAATATGTCCGTGAACATACAGAACTATAATATTGTTATATATAAAGAAGACTTTTCGCATAAGTTATACTTATCAAAAGACAGAGAAAATCAAATTGATGATTTGCTCTGCCTTTTTTATACTTACAATCAGAACAGAAAAAAATAAGGAGGACTTTAAAAATGAAAAAGGATTTAATGATAGTAACAGGTGCAGGACAGATTAGTATGGCAATTGCAAGAAGAGTTGGTTTTGGAAAGAAGATTATACTTGGTGACAAGAGTATGAAAAACTGTGAGACGATAGCAAAGATTATGAATGACGCAGGATATGATGTGGAGCCGTTTGAGATGGATCTTTCTGACCGCGCTTCAATCAAGGCGATGATAGCTAAGGCACAGGAATACGGCGAAATCAAATACCTTGTTAACGGAGCAGGCGTCTCACCTTCACAGGCACCTATCGACGCAATTTTGAAGGTGGATCTCTATGGTACTGCAGTACTTTTGGAGGAGGTTGGAAAGGTAATCGCAGAAGGCGGTGCCGGTGTTACAATCTCAAGTCAGTCGGGATGGCGTATGCCACAGCTTACTGCTGAAGAAGACAGAGCGCTTGCTACAACTCCTACAGAGGAGCTCCTTAACCTTGAAATCTTAAAACCGGAAAATATTAAGGATACACTTCATGCATACCAGATGGCAAAGCGTTGTAATGAAAAGCGTGTTATGTATGAGTGCGTACGTTGGGGCGAGCGTGGTGCAAGATTAAATGATATCGCACCGGGTATCATTGTAACCCCTCTTGCAATTGATGAGTTCAACGGACCTCGTGGTGACTTCTATAAAAATATGTTTGCAAAGTGTCCTGCAGGAAGACCCGGAACCGCAGATGAGATGGCCAATATCGCAGAGCTTCTTATGAGCGATGCGGGAGCATTTATCACAGGTTCTACCTTCCTTGCCGACGGCGGTGCAACAGCATCATATTATTACGGCCCTTTGCAGCCTGAAAATCAATAAAAAACAATATAAAATAACTGTATAAAAAAGTATATAAAAAAGTTCTTGAAAATAATTTTTAATTAGATTAACCTTGTTTTTAGGACGTCCGAATTAATGTGATATATGGTGTGGCATAGGAAAAGGCATCTTGTCATAATATAGGAGGATTAAACTATGACTAAAGAACAATTGCATAATGTAGTAATAAGAAGCAAGGGAAATGAAAGTAATATCCGCCAGATATATGCCATAAGAAACAATGAAACGGTATATGAAGACAGCTGGCGCGGATTCAAGACGGAAGATGCCTTAAATGTTATGTCTGTCACCAAGGGTGTTATGGCACTTCTTATCGGAATAGCCATAGATAAGGGGTATATAAAGGATTTTGACACAAAGGTGCTTGAATTCTTTCCGGATTATACGGTTAAGCGTGGTGAGAAGACTATCTATGAGGTCACATTAAAGCACCTTTTAACAATGACTGCTCCATACAAATATCGTTCGGAGCCATGGACAAAGGTCTGCACATCCCCTGACTGGACGGTGGCGGCACTCGATCTCTTGGGTGGAAAAGCAGGCATCACAGGTGATTTTAAGTATTCAACACTGGGTATACAGATACTTTCCGGAATAATTGAAAATGTTTCCGGTGAAAAATGCATAGACTTTGCGAACAAGTATCTGTTTGAACCGCTTGGAATCGCCGAACACAAGATACACGGAGCAAGCGACAAGGACGATCAGTTTGACTTCCTTATGAACAAGAATCCGAGAAAAAATGAGTGGTATTCTGATCCGAAGGATACGGTTACTGCCGGCTGGGGACTCTGCCTGTCAGCACATGACCTTGCAAGGCTTGGCACATTAATAACAGGCAAGGGTAAGGGAGAGCATGGTCAGATCATTTCTTCCGGATGGATAGATGAGATGATAACACCAAAGCTTAAGCTTGATAAAATGTTTGGATTTATGGAATACGGTTATCTGTGGTATAAGCCATATGAGGATAAAAACATTTACGCTGCAATCGGTGACGGTGGAAATGTAATATATGCCGATGTTGATAAGCAAATTTCCGTAGGTGTGACCGGTACATTTAAACCACGTATCTTCGACAGGATTGATTTTATCGAAAAGAATGTGATACCTGTTTTTGAGGGATAAATACACTATGAAAAAATTAAGAATAATAATCGATATGATGAAGGTGATGTTTGCCTTCTTCGATTATAAGGAATCAAAGGTAAGATTTCTCCTGGATTATGCAGCTATTATGGTACTCTTCGGCGAACTGGCTTACCTGATACAGAGCGGTCTGCTTTTGATTGAAAAGAGAAAGAAATAAGGTTAGTATAAGTTAAAAATATGGTCAAACCTATGCAGATTCTACATAGGTTTGCTTGTGTTTATGGAGATTTACTGATATAATATCATATTAAAAGTGAGAAAAATATAATTGAAGGGGAATTACAGTATGCTGAATTTTGAAGATACATTTTTTACACAGCTTTTCGAATCTCTTGATAATAATTCAACGATAATGGCGGTTGATGAAAGAGGAGAATATCGTCCTGTCTGGTGTTCCAGAGAATACGCTGAGATGATGGAAGGGGAAGTAGAGGATTGTATCCGCTATGAAACTGAAGATGAGAACGGTTCTGTCCATCCGGAAGATAAGGATGATGTAGCTTACCTTTTTAGCAATAAAAAAACAAGAGACGGTAAAAAATCTTTGACAATCCGCAAATATACATTGAAGGGTAATGAAATATGGGTCAATGTACACTATGCTTTTGTTAAGGAGAAAGATGTACAATATGTATACTGCAATTACACTGATGTAACAGAGCTTAAGCAAAGCCAGCAGCAGACCTTAGCTATGTATCAGGAACTCAATAAGGAGCTGGATGCACTATCAAGCCAGAGCCTTGCTGCGTTGCGTTCGAATCTTACAAAGGGCGTGGTTGAGGAGGTTCATGGTACCGACCTGTATGATGTGGATAAAGTAGGAGCGCCTATAGAAGATCTGATGACGGTACGTCTTGCCAATATGCCTGTCGCTTCTGACAGGGAGACTTATCTTAAAACCTTTGACCTTAAAAAACTTCAGGAAAAGTATTATCTTGGTGAAGGACCTACTTCGCTTGTCATTCTTTCAAGGAGACAATCAGGAAGACAGTGTTTTATAAAGTATTCAGCTTCCATGCGAAAGGATCCGATTACCGGTGATGTAATCGTCTTAGGCGTTGAGACGGAGTATAATTCTCAGAAGGTAACAGAGGTATTGAATGATAAGGTTCTTGCCAGACAATATGATATGGTCTGCTATATCATAGATGAAAATTACGGTGTTTCCATAGGTGAAGCCGCAAATATCAAAAAAGGAAGTATTTTCCCTAAGGAACGTGACGGAATCTATATGGATTATATTCGCGAACAGGTTATACCGCATGTTCCGGAAGATGAAAGGGAGAGTACCCTTCGTGATCTGTCGCTTGATACCATAGCGGAGAAACTTAAGGACGAGGAAACATATAGTATTGATGTTGAATGTATGGTAGATGGAGAAATCTTCTATAAGCGTTTTACTTATTATGTAGTTGATAAGGAAACTAAATTTTATATTCTTCTAAAATCAGATATTACAGATATGATAAATGAGCAGGGAGAAAGAGCACAGACTCAGGCAGCATATGACAGTATGCTGGATCAGTTTAATGTTATGGCTGATGAAAGCCTTGCTGTTCAAAGAACCAATCTTACAACCGGACTTATTGAGGAGTCCAGAGGTCGTGATTTGTATGATACCGATTATGCTGGAGGATCAATTGTTGAAAGTGCGAGAGTGCGTTCGGAATGCTTTCTTGTTGAAGGTGATAGGGAAAGATATGAAGAAACCTTTGAGTTGGACAAACTTTTGGAGAATACATCTTCAGGCAAAGGACCGGCTACATTTGTGGGATATTGCCGCAGGCAGTCGGGACACCGGTGCTTTGTTAAGTTTTCAGGCTCTGCGAGTCGTAACCCAATAACAGGAGATGTTATTGCCGTAGGAGTTGAGACAGAATACAATACCGAAATGGTAAATCAATTGTTGGACGAGAAGGTGTTGGCACAGCAGTACGATATGATTACATATATTGTCAGCGGTTACTACGGTGTTGCAATAGGTGATGCTGATAATATAGAGAAAGGAAGCATTTTCCCGAAAGAAAAAAACGGCATTTATATGGAATATATAAAAGAACAGGTATTGCCGTATGTTTCCGGAACGGACGAAGAACGGGATAATATACAAAATCAGCTTGAGCTTGATACGATAGAGGAAAGACTCGCCATAGAGGAACCGTATGTCGTGGATGTTGCATGCGATATTGATGACGAGACTTATCACAAGCGCTTTATGTTTTATTCTGTAGACAGGGAAAGGCATTTCTATATACTGCTTACATCCGATATGACAGAGATGATTAAAGAGCAGCGAGAGAGGGAGCGTTCCCAGACAATTCACAACAGTATGGTAAATCAGTTTAATGCCATAGCAAATGAAAGTCTTACTGTGGTACGTTCCAATATGGTTACGGGACTTATAGAGGATGTCAGGGGTAATGATCTTTATCCGGTTGACTATCCGGGAAATAGAATAGAAGCTTATTCACAGAGCAGACTTGACAGCCTGCTTATAGAGGAAGATCGTCAGAAGTATATAGATGCATTTGATATGGAAAAGCTTTTAGAGCGTACAGAAAAAGGGCTTGGCCCGGCAACAATCGTGTGCTATTCAAGACGTGCTTCCGGCAGGCAGTGCTTTGTCAAATATTCAGGCTCGGCAAGCCGCAATCCGATAACCGGTAATATTGACGCTTTTGGTATCGAAACCGAGTACGATTCAGAGATGGTTAGTGAGGTAATGAATGAAAAAGTTCTTGCCGAACAATACGATATGATTACATATCTTGTAAGCGGATATTATGCCGTAACAATAGGTGATGCGGCGAATATTACAAAAGGCAGCATCTTCCCGAAAGAGCGAAACGGTATCTATATGGATTATGTCAATGACCAGGTTGGACCGGTGATAGCCGGAGATGATGATGAGAAAAGCGGAATCTTACAGGCACTTTCACTTGAGACTATAGAAGCTAAGCTTTTGAAGAGCGAGCCGTATACTGTAGATGTTCCTTGTATAATTGATGGTGAGATTTTCAACAAAAGATTCATGTTTTACACTGTGGATAGGGAGAAACATTTCTATCTGCTGCTGAAATCCGATGTGACGGATGTATTACGTGAACAAAGAGAACAAAATGAGCTTTTAGCTGGAGCGTTAGATGAGGCAGAGCGAGCGAATATGGCGAAGACAGCCTTCCTGTCAACAATGAGCCATGAGATAAGAACTCCTATGAATGCCATTATCGGACTTGACACGATTGCTTTACAAGAGCCGAATCTTTCGGATACTACGAGAGAACAGCTTGAAAAGATAGGTGGAAGTGCAAGACATCTTCTCGGGTTGATAAATGATATACTTGATATGAGCAGAATTGAGAGCGGTCGAATGACAATCAGGAAAGAAGAGTTCTCTTTCTCCGATATGCTGGCACAGATTAATACAATGATAAGCGGACAGTGCAGGGATAAGGGGCTTACATATGATTGTCAGGTGTTGAATAAGGTTGATCATTATTACATTGGTGATGATATGAAATTAAAGCAGGTTATCATCAATATTCTCGGCAATGCTGTTAAGTTCACACCTGAGGGTGGCAACGTAACATTTACCGTCGAACAGACTGCCGAATTCGAGAGACAGGCAACTCTTCGGTTTGTTATGAAGGATACCGGTATAGGAATGGAAAAGGAATATCTTCCTAAGATATTTGAGGCGTTCTCACAGGAGGACTCAAGCAAGACGAATAAATACGGAAGTACCGGTCTTGGTATGGCAATTACCAAGAATATTGTGGAGATGATGAACGGACATATATCTGTGGACAGTGAGAAAGGCAAAGGTACGACGTTTACGGTTGATGTTACACTGAAAAAAAGTGAGCATGATAATGATTTTGAAAACCGTGAAGATATTAAGATGCAGGACCTTAAAGTGCTTGTAATCGATGATGATCCCGTTGACTGTCAGCATGCAAAGGTTGCTCTTGAGGATATCGGTATTACACCGGATATATGTATGAGTGGTAAAGAAGCAATCGAGACAATAGAGGTCAAGATTGCAAGACATGAGGCTTATGACCTGATTCTTGTTGATTGGAAGATGCCTGAACAGGACGGTGTAGAGGTGACAAGGCAGATTAGGAAGATTGTCGGTTCTGAATCTGCGGTGATTGTCCTTACGGCATACAACTGGGATGACATAGAAGAGGAGGCTTTGGAAGCCGGTGTGGATCATTTTATGGCCAAGCCTTTGTTCTCAAACAATGTGATGTCGGCATACAAAAAGGCATGTGATAACAGAAAGACAGAACAGGAGGAGAATACACTTTCTGAGCTTGAGGGACGTAAGATACTGCTTGCTGAGGATATGGCTATAAATGCTGAGATTATGCAGATGATTCTTAGTACAAGAGATATTGAGGCAGATATTGCAGAAAATGGACGAATTGCAGTAGAAAAGT
The DNA here is from genome assembly GCA_017449765.1 of Lachnospiraceae bacterium. Taxonomy (GTDB): domain Bacteria; phylum Bacillota; class Clostridia; order Lachnospirales; family Lachnospiraceae; genus Coprococcus_C. Next base: position 6,698 of record JAFTFE010000078.1, read on the forward strand.
TCAGTGCAAGTGAAGAATATTATTACGATGCAATACTGATGGATGTTCGTATGCCTGAACTTGACGGTCTTGGAGCAACTGAAGCAATCAGGGCTTTACCACGTCCTGATGCTAAGACTATCCCGATTATTGCCATGACTGCCAATGCCTTTGACGAAGATGTTCAGCGTTCGCTGCAGGCAGGTATGAATGCTCATCTGTCAAAACCGGTCGAGCAGGATAAGCTGTTCATGACGCTGGGTGAGCTTATTAAGGATTGAGAATGTTTTTGCGATATATCCGGGCAAAGTGAGAAAAAATTGAAGAAATATTTGAATGGTGTATAGACATTAAATTAAAGAAATGATATTATTATGAAGTTAGATAAAACTAACTTCATAATTTTTTTGCTTTATTTTATATATAAGATAGTTTAATTTATTAAGGTAAGACATATGACAGAAAAAAATAACGAATCAAAAAATATGGCGATAGCCGGTGTTTGCGGTGCCGTTATCTACGGGATTGCAGATATGTTTCTTTATATGGGAACGGATATTTTTTTCATATGTATGGCGGTTACTCGATTATCTTCGGTATATTTATGCTTATCGGATTATGTACAGGAGAATGGGGACTTACAGGCTCGTTAGAAAGTTTGTTTGAAACCACATTCTTTATTCCGTCACTTTTGTACTGGCGTAAAAGTTTAAATAAAAATGAGAATTAGGAGAGAGAAAAGGATGAAGGATGAATTAAATATCAAAGCTGTCATCGGAACCAACGCATGGGGTGGTTCTTTATACGGTAAAGCTGTTCGCGGCAGCTACGTGGAAGATGATGTTATAAAGGAAGCGATGCAGGCGGGAAAGGAAACGGGACTTATCACCTATGACCTTGCCAGAGATTATGGCTTTGGAAAGGCACAGAAGATGATAGGGGAATTCGGTACAGAGGACATAATTATTTCTGCAAAATATACCCCTTTTACGCACTATAAAAAAGGGTGTGTCAGAAAATCCTTGGAAAAGGATCTGGATGATTTTAAGAGAGATTATGTAGATATATACTGGCTACATCTTCCGACGGATATAAAGGAACATCTTGAGGAAATAATTGAACTTTATAAGGAAGGGAAAATCCGATACATAGGTGTATCCAACTTTACGCTTGAGGAATGTAAGCGCTCAAAGGAAATACTTGATGAGGCAGGTATTCCTCTTTACGGAGTTCAGAATCATTACAGTATCATATGCAGAGAATGGGAAGATAACGGACTTCTTAAGTGGTGCAAGGATAATGATATAGCATTTTGGGCTTGGGCGGTTTTGGAGGAAGGCCTTTTGGTAGACCCGAGAATTAAGAAGAAGTCTCCGATGAAGTTCACGTTTAACAGAAAGGTTAAGAAGCTTAACAGATTATATAAGATAATGATAAGGGTAGCTGAAAGACATGATATAAAGGTTCCGCAGGTTGCTATGGCATTTTGCTCTTCAAAGGGGATAGTTCCGATGTGCGGATGCAGAAAGCCCGAACAGGTAAAGGATTTGGCGGAAGCTATAGATATAAAGCTCACAAGTGGTGAGATTAAAAGACTTGAGGAGGCTGCGGATGAAGCAAATGTTAAAATCATGGGAGCTGATATATTTAGAGCGTTTGTTCTAAAGGATAATAAGAAGAGGTGAGATAATATGCTTTTAACTATTTTTTTGGCAATTATATTTTGTGGTGCGATAACTATGATGCTTATATCGGGGGTGGCTTTCATTCAGGAAAAGAAGCTTTTTTCTTCTGCACCTAAAGAAGCCCTGGAGATTTTAATTCCGAGAGATAAAGAGCTGTTTTACGGAGCAAGGATATTCGGATGGATACTTATGATTATGAGTGTGATAATGATAGCCGGAGTCGGAGTGGTTTCCATATGGGACGGATTTAGAAGTGATTTCACATTCCTACAGTTCTTCTTAAGGTTTGTGATGATATTTACCATTTATAAAATATACGATATGATTTTCTTTGATTACTTTCTACTTTGTAAATTCAGGTTTTTTCAGTATTATTTTCCGGAGGTAGAAAGCGTATACAATAACAGAAAATATGGATATAACATTAAAAGCCAGCTGTTAAAGCTGCTTGTTATATTTCCTGCAGCTTCTGCTTTGGCAGCATGGATTTGTTCGCTCTTTTAATTTTTAAAATAGCTTGACAAAACAAAATATATCTATATAATGTTAGTTATAACTAACTTAAAATATTCCATCCATTAGCTTTAAACAATTAATGGGTGGTTTATTTTGAATATATGAGTTAGCTTAGACTAACCCCTCAGGCTTTGCATATCTTTTATTAATATAAGAAATAATAAGAGTTAAATTTATTATTTTTTGAGAGGTGCATATGAAAGACAATTACGTTGTTAAACATTGTTCGCCTACGTTGGCGGGACTTAAAACCGGAAGTCTTTTTTCGGTATCCGGAGAGTCGAAGGAGACAATTAATAATGACCTTCGTGTTCTTAATGATATATTCAGAAAAAAAGGACTTAGAATAATTCCGTTAAGGTATACCAGCAAGTATATACTCATTTATTTATATAGATTAAACAGATTGAAAAAAGATTTAATGCGTCCTGAAACAAGAAGGATTCTTTGTAAAAAGGGATATAACTGTGCCAATCCGGACAGATGCGTGGTACAGCTTGTTGAACATCTGAAAAATGATAAGGTTTTTCCACATGAAATAGGGCTTTTTCTGGGCTATCCGGAAAAGGATGTAAAGGGTTTTATGAAAAGTCCTGAGGATGGAGTTATGTGTGTAGGATGTTGGAAGGTATATGGAGATATCGAGGAAGCAAAAAGAACTTTTCAGACATTTAACAGATGCACGGAGTGTTATTGTCATGCCATAAAACATGGGAGAACATTGGAAGAGCTTATTGTTCCTGATTAAAACAGGGTAAATGAATCCCCGAAGGGATTTATATAAAAAAATAATACTATATATGATTGAAAAAAAGTCATATATACTGTAAATTTAAGGAGGACAAAAAATGAGTAAGGTAGCAGTTGTATACTGGAGTGGTACAGGAAATACCGCAGCAATGGCAGGCGCAGTTGAGGAAGGTGCAAGGGACGCAGGTGCAGATGTATCTGTATTTGGACCTTCAGATTTTAATAGTGGTATGGTTGCGGATTTTGACGGTATCGCATTCGGATGCCCTGCAATGGGAGCAGAAGTGCTTGAGGAAAATGAATATGAGCCAATGTTCACGGATGTTGAAGGCTCACTATCCGGAAAGAAAATAGCACTATTCGGTTCGTACGGATGGGGCGACGGACAGTGGATGAGAGATTGGGAGGAGCGCGCAAGTGCAGCCGGTGCTCAGTTGGCATACGAATCGGTAATGGCAAATAATGCGCCTAATGAAGACGATATCGAAGAATGTAAATCGCTGGGGAGAGCTCTTGCATAGTGCGGTTTATGCTTTTAACTTATCTTTTGTAAATTAAAAAAGGTTGTGAAAGTAATATGAAGTATTCATTTAAAGCATGGTTCTATGGACATTTTTTTCATAGCACCTGTAAAAAGGAATTGAAAAAAGCAGGTGTATCAGGAAGTGACCTTCGCAAGATTGTTACGGAACATAAGAGGATTACATTTAGAGCAAAGGATATGAATGATGAAAAACTGCTTTCCTCATATATTATGGGAATATATTTCATTGCATTAAACCGTGTTACAAATCTTTCTGCGGAGGAGAATTATAATGTTTTAAAAGCGTCTTTGGCGAATTCGTCGATATTCCGAAAGGGACTTGGAACTGCAGAGGATTATCTTGATCAGAAAAAAATACCGGAACGGCTTAAATGGTCCAAAGAAAGTTATGAGAGAACCGGTGAAAATAATTGGGTTGTAGATGTACTTCCGGGATGTGATGAGTATGATCTTGGATATGATTATCATGAGTGTGGCATATGCAAGATATGCAGGGATGAGGGATGCCCAGAGCTTGCGAAATATCTGTGCAGACTCGATTATCTTATTGCGGACACTATGGGCGCAACTCTTGTACGAACAAAAACACTTGCCGAGGGCGGAGATTTCTGCGATTTTAGATATAGCTTGAAATGAGAATAAGATGATTTGGCATGAGGCTTGTTTGTTATAAAATTGTAATATGTTTATAAATAATCAGTCGGATAAAGCAACAGGTTTAAGTATCTGTTAATTATCCGGCTGATTGTTTTTTGTTGTATATGATGTTATAATATCCCAAATTATACAGAGTGAAATAGTTGAAGAGAGCAGAGGATTGAGTTGGGAGTGTAATGTGATGGATATGAAGAATTCTACATTTGATCAGATTATATATACGTCACAGAATTGTGTATTTTGGAAGGATAAGGAACGTCGGGGCTTAGGTGCGAACAAGGTGTTTCTTGATTTTTTAGCAGATATGGAATAAATGTATTAAATACTTTCCGTATAATGGATGAAGGAAGGAAATGAAATTATGGAGTTTTCAATGATAGAAACCGGATGGGTGTCATTGATACCGCCGGTTCTGGCGATAGTCTTGGCTTTGATAACCAAGGAAGTATATTCTTCACTTTTTATCGGACTTTTCTCGGGGATGGTTATTTATGCGATTGCAAGTGACGGCTCATTATTCTCTGCAATTGCTATGACTTTTGATATGATGGCGGCGAAGATTGCTGATAATTCTTATATGATAATATTTTTGGCATTGCTTTGGGCGGTGGTTATTCTTGTGTCTAAATCCGGAGGCAGTGAGGCTTACGGAAGATGGGCAGGAAAGAAGATAAAAAACAAGCGTCTGGCAGCACTTGCGACTTCATTTCTCGGAATACTTATTTTTATAGATGACGGATTCAACTGTCTTACAGTAGGTACGGTTATGCGTCCGGTTACTGACAGACTGCGTATATCGAGAGAAAAACTGGCGTATATTATTGATGCGACGGCTGCCCCGGTATGTATCATAGCACCTGTATCAAGCTGGGCGGTAGCGGTAGCAAGCGAAGTCAGTGAGAAGGGCGGATTCCATGTATTCCTGTCGACTATTCCATATAATCTGTATGCTTTATTTACTATAGCTATGGTATTTACAATCGGAATAACAGGAAAAGATTTCGGACCGATGAAGAAGGCAGAGGAGTGTGCAGGTGTTAAGGCTGCTACAGAGTCTGAGAAAGAAGAATCAGAAGGAAAAAAAGGTAAGATTATAGATTTGGTTTTGCCTATTGTTGTATTAATCGTATGTGCGATACTTGGTATGGCTTATGTCGGAGGATTCTTCGAAGGAGTGAGCTTCTCGGAGGCTATAGGATACAATCCGACTGCCGGTCTTACTTTGGGAGCATTTGCAGGACTTATAACTGCCATGCTTTTATATCTGCCGCGCAAGCTTATGACAGCAAAGCAATTTATCGGATATATAGTTGAGGGAATCAGTAATATTGTACCGCCGATGCTAATTCTTATATTATCGTGGAGCTTGGGCGGTGTATGCCGTGAATTAATCGGTACGGGATATTTTATCTCGGGCTTTGTGAGTACGGCTAATCTTCCGCTTGGATTTTTACCTGCTCTTATATTCGTGATTGCGGCACTTATGAGCTTTTCTATGGGAACATCATGGGGAACTTTCGGTATGCTTATACCTATAATTACCATGATTTGCAGTGCCGAAGGAGCGGGAAAATATCTGATTGTCGCACTTGGAGCTACACTTGCGGGCTCTGTGTACGGAGACCATTGTTCTCCTATCTCGGATACAACCATCCTATCCTCTACAGGTGCGGACTGTAAGCATATTAATCATGTAGAGACACAGCTTCCTTATGCTACATTGGTTGCGGTTATCTGTTGTATAGGATATCTTATCGCAGGATTTACACTTACTCCGTGGATATCCATAGCTGTTGGTATAGTGCTTCTTGTTCTTGCGATATTTGTACTTAACAGACTGGATTTAAAAACAGGTGAAAAATAGAATTATTTAAGCGAGCCAAATAAGCACACTTATGTGCTTGCTCGGCGAGCTTTATTGTGGTATAATATTTTATTATGTTCGTTTGAGCAAAAGAAAAGAAAAAAGTTATGAAAAGGGAGTAAATTATGAGCGAAGAAAAAAAATCAGGCGGCTGGCGTACGAATAAATGGGTGCGTGCGGCTATACCGGCACTTTTGTTACACTGTAGTATAGGTACTGTATATTGCTGGTCTATCTTTAGTCAGGAGATTGCAGATTATATCGGTTTTTCCAAGCAGGCAACCGAATGGGCGTTTTCATTTGCCATCTTTTTCTTGGGAATGTCTGCTGCATTTCTTGGAAATGTAGTTGAGAAGGATATACATAAGTCATCACTTATTGCAACTATCTGTTTTTCAGTAGGTATGGCACTTACAGGATTTTTCATATATTATGGCGGAAGTCATCAGGGAAGCAAATTAGTGCTTATAGGAATTTATCTTTCATATGGCTTTATCATGGGTGTTGGTCTTGGTACAGGTTATCTGTCACCGGTTAAGACACTTATGCTTTGGTTTGAAGATAGAAAAGGTCTTGCAACAGGTCTTGCCGTAGCAGGTTTCGGTGCCGCTAAGGCTATCGCAAGCCCTATAATGCAGGCTATGCTTGATAATATGGGTAAGACAGGAATCTACAAGATGTTCTGGATTCTTGCATGTGTATATTTCGTAATGATGTTTGTAGGACATTTATTACTTAAGAAGCCGGATGGATGGCATGAGCCACAGGGCAAGGATGCAAAGCCAAGCATCATTTCAGTATTAAAGACAAAGCCGATTACAAATTATATCGGTATCTGGCTTATGTTCTATATCAATATTACCTGTGGTCTTGCACTTATTTCACAGGAGAAGATGATTGTTAAGTGTATCGGACTTGCGGCTTCGGTAGGTATCATATCAACTGTATCGGCTGTATTTAATGCCGGCGGTCGTCTCGGATTCTCTGCATGGGCTGATACTATGAAGGACAGAAATACAATCTATAAGCTTATATTTATTCTTTCAATAGCATTTACCGGTTTGGTAATGCTCACTCAGGGTATAAAGAACGGTGAAGGAAATACAGCATTAATTATTCTCGTACTTGCACTTATCTTTATAGTAAATGCAGGTTACGGCGGTGGTTTCTCAAATGTACCGACACTTCTTTCAGACCATTACGGTATGGGAAGCATAAGTGCTATACACGGTATTACACTTTCAGCATGGGCATTCGCAGGACTTACAGGAAACCAGATTGCTACTTATATAGTTAATCACAGCGGTGAGTGGATCGACCATGACGGCACATCAGTCAATCCTGTAGGATATCAGAATGTGCTCTACTTCACTATAGTAATGTATATAATTGCTCTTGTTCTTTGTCTTGTATTGGTTAAACCTACAGACAAGGCGCTTGAAGCAAAGGCAGCTAAGAAGGCGGCTAAATAAATGTTTGACGCATAAAGGGTGCAGCGGAAATATATGCCGTATGTCAAATGGCGTAGGGATTATGGGTTTGCAAAAGAACCCTATACCCTACGCTATTTGACATACGGCATTGTAATTTGACAAACCTAATTGCAGTTGTTAGTATATAAAAATCATATAAAGTATGTCGTAGATAAGGAGAATTAGGGTGAAAGTTTTATTTGGTTTGATTTATTTGATGGATTCATCAATGCATTTTATGTACATATTTTTACCATGTGCCTTGATTGTACTTGTTGTTTTGCATCGTTTTATGAAGAAACATGAAAAAATATGGTCGCTCTTATGTACGATTCCTATGCTCGTATATATTGTGTTTATAATAAACGGTTATTATGCTAAAGATCCGGAGAGAACCATTTATCGTTATGCTGCTTTTGGTATAGTTGCGTTATTAATAATGCTCTGGGGACTTGCTGTGTTGCTTAAGCGTTCCTTCAAAGCATATACTGTAATTGTAATATTATTTTCTACAGTAATTCTTCTGTTGAATATCATTTCAATATGGGCAATTTGGCTTGAACCTAATGTTACTAATTGTTCTCATTTGGGCTGGACGAAGTCTTATGAAGAAGCTATAAATGCTCTTGAGAAATATTATGTTCTGAATGATTGGAAGGAAATTGATTATGATAATATTAGGGAAGAGTTAATCCCTAAAGTAAGAAAAGCTGAGGCTGATAATGATGAGGACGCATATGTATATGCCTTATATGAATTAAAATATGAATTCGGAGACGGACATGTCGCGGTGTATGGCGATATTCCCGGCAGAGAAAGGGCTATCGCAAAATATGCCGGAAATGATTACGGCTTCTCCATGTTCAGAGCTGATAGTGGAGAAATTATTGCCGTTTTGGTGGATGAAGAAAGCGACTGCTACAAGCAGGGAATCCATAATGGGACTGTAATAACCAAATGGAATGGAGTTCCTGTAGAGAAAGCTGCCGCAGAGGTCAAATGTATTGATCGTAGTTATGAATTTCAAACTATCGAAAACATTCATATAGCACAACCGATATTCCTGGCAGGGTTGGGTGGAGATGAGCTTACTGTGACTTATATAGATGAATCCGGCAAGGAAGAAACAGCAAGGTTGTCAGCTGATGGTGAATATATTCATAGACGTACAGAAGCTTTAAGTATACTGTTTGGCTCAAGTATAACCTCAACGGATAATTATTCTACATCTATGTTAGATGAGCATGTTGGATATCTAAGGATAACAGAAGAGGAATACTCATTGGACCCGTTTTTTATCACCAAGTGTACGATAGGCGGATATTCTCAGGAAATGTATGATGACCTAAACTCCCGTTTAGAAGAGATGAAGAAACAGGGGATGGATCGCCTTATAATTGATGTAAGAAATAATAGCGGTGGAAACGGATTTGAGTCCAGAACCGTTGCGTCTATGTTTACATCAAATCCTGTTCCGTATTATCTTGCACTTCATAAGGATGGTGAATATAAGGTTATAGTTGAATCAAAGGATATAGAGACTTCCGGTACATGGAGTAATATTCCCGTAGTGGTTCTGGTAAATGGTCAAACTGCCAGTGCAGGTGAAGAAATTCCCAATTATCTTAAGAACAGCGAAAATGTAACTATTATGGGAAATACAACCACATGGGGCGATGTACAGGGAACAGGCGGAGTTATTGTTTTGAGTGACAGTAAATATGAGATTGATTTTCCTATCACACCTACTGTTGGAGATGACCTCTTACCGGCTGTAGACACCAAGGCTGATCGTAAGTCACGTCTTATGCCTGATTACATGATTGAGTATTCTATAGAGGAAGCGATAGAATTATTTGAAAATCCAAATGAAGACATGGTTTTGAAAGAAGCACTTATTTATATAAATAAAGATTAACCTGCCGCTTCTTCAATCAGTTCAACAATCTTCGTAATTGCGTCGGTTTCATGAGCTTTCTTCATATTGGTGATGTATTTATCGCGATTATCATATACTTCATTAATTGCTTCAAGTAACGAAGCATCATTAACGTTTTCTTCCATTAAGAGCTTTGAGTATCCGCTTTTTTCAAATGACTTAGCATTAAGTATCTGGTCACCACGGCTTGCTTCAAGTGAAAGCGGGATAAGTACCGCAGGTTTCTTAAGTGCAAGAAGTTCGCAGATCGCATTTGCACCTGCGCGTGATACAACCACGTCTGCAAGCGACAGAAGGTCTGCAAGCTCTGATTTAATATATTCATATTGTACGTAATTCTCTGTGTTAGGCTTATCCTTGTTGGTTTTATCCTTGCCGCACAGATGTATAACATTATATCTTTCGGTAATCTTGTCAAGACATGACCATATAGCTTCATTTACACGCACACTTCCGGTACTTCCTCCTATGATAAGAAGTGTAGGGCGCATTTCCTTAAATCCACAGAAATTCATAGCCTTCGCGGAATCACCTTCGAAAAGTTCTTTCCTGATAGGAGTTCCCGTAACGACTGCTTTGCCTTCCGGTAACTTCTCAAGTGTCTCAGGGAAGTTACAGCATACCTTGGTAGCCTTTGGGATGGCTATCTTGTTGGCAAGTCCCGGTGTCATATCAGATTCATGTATTATACACGGAACCTTATTTGATTTGGCAGCAAGAACAACCGGTACAGCAACAAAACCTCCCTTTGAAAATACAACATCAGGTTTAAGCTCTTTTATTAACTTCTTAGCTTCATTTAAACCTTTTATAACTCTGAATGGGTCGGTAAGATTCTTAACACTCAGATATCTTCTTAATTTGCCTGTTGCAATGCCGTGATAATCTATACCCATTTCTTCAATGAGTTTTTTCTCAATACCTTCATAGGAGCCTATGTAATGAATATCATAGCCCTTTTCTTTCAATACAGGTATCAATGCCATATTTGGAGTGACGTGGCCTGCTGTGCCGCCACCGGTTAATATAATGCGCTTCATTTGAACCTCCGTATTCGTTGTTGTTTCGCTAATTATACCATAATTAAGGTGAGTGTTAAAGTGATATTTTATGTCGCAACTTAGCATTTTTTTTCATTTCATTCTGTATTGATTTCTTAAGTTCGTGTTTTTTATAATCTCCACAAAGTTATACGGGAAATGTGGTCAGTATATTTTAGGACAGTGAAATTATCGTGTGTCAGATGTGGAGGGCAGTCGGGTGTCTTTTATAAAATATGATGGAATGCATTTGGATATAACAATAATTTAGAAGAAAGAGGGATATGTGATGTTGGATTTAGGTCTGGGATTCGGAAGAAGTATTTACATTCTGTGGGGGATAGGTGCTTTGGGACTTCTGTTAAAGCTTATGGCAAATATACATATGAAAAGAATGATAAAAGCATCTTCTAATATGGCGACCACCAAAAAAAGAGCTCTGAGAATAATGAGACTTAAATATATGAATGGAAAGAATCTTGGAATAAATAACGGAAGCAGCGAAGCCTTTGTGGAGAAAAATGTGAGGAGTATGAGGTATCTGGGAGTACCGCTGTATGTATGGCGGCGGACGGGAATGCTGTTCTCGTTACTCATCGCCGGAATGGTCGCGGGGAGCTTCCTGTATTATTATGTCTCATGGAGAGGCAGTCCTGAGATGGTAACATTTATTGCAAACGGAACAATGATATGTGCATTTTTGATAATAACCGAGAATATATTTTTAATAAATAATAAATTGGAGATATTGAAAGCTAATATAAGAGATTACTTTGACAATCAGCCGGGTAAGCTGGATTTGGTACGGGCGAGAGACCAGCCGGGGCGTGTGGTTAAGAACGCTGACCAAGAGGTGGCAGCGACTATGGTCAATGAATTAAGCAGACCGGAGAAAAATCTTGCTGATGCAAAGAAGGAACTTGAAGTAAAGCTGCCGCATATAGAGAATGTATCGGCAGATGTAAGTTCGGATGAGGTAATCCTTAACAGCTTTCTGAAGGAATTTTTCTCTTGAAAAAATTTGGATTTGAAAAAATATTGAATGCCAAAGCATTAAAACTATTTATAATTATCTTAATTGTTTTTGCGACAGCATGCTTCATAAGGGGGAAGATATTTATAAGCTATGCCGGCAGGGACGAGGCCTTGTCCCGGGAAGCAGATATCGTAATAAAGATTGATAAGGATGATGCTGATGAAGTTACCGACGTAAGATACATACAGCAGCCAATCGTCAGTAACATCCGTGAAAAAGAAGCGTATTATGATTACAGTAACGAGAAGCTGGCATGGTGGTTCAGGCGTAATGATACACATGAGCCAAGCGGGTGTGACGACACCATAGATATTTCTGCTTATGGAGGGTACTATATAGATGAAAATGTAACTGATGATGACAAGGTGGTATATCTAACCTTTGATTGTGGATATGAAAATGGATTTTCTAACCAGATACTTGATGTGCTTTCCGAGGAAGATGTGCCGGCGTGTTTTTTTGTAACGCAGACCTTTGTAAGAGATAATATTGATATTGTGAAAAGAATGACAGAAGAGGGGCATCAGGTTGGCAACCACACCATAACTCATCCGTCATTACCAACAAGGTCATATGAGGAGATAATAAATGAGGTAAACGGCTGCGCTGATTATATGAAAGAGGCTACAGGATACGATATGGATCCTTACCTGCGACCACCGTGTGGGGAATACAGCGAGCGTACTCTGGCAATCACCCATGACTTAGGGTTCAAGACTATATTCTGGAGTATGGCGTATCTTGATTATGATGTGAATAAACAACCGGGAGTTGATTACGTGGTGAATCATTTCAACAAATACCATCACAACGGTGCGATTATACTTATGCACAATGTTTCATCTTCCAATGCAAATGCCTTGTCCACAGTTATAAAAAATCTTAAAAATGAAGGATACAGATTTGCAAGTCTGAATGAGTTGGAATAATACTTGATAAATAAAGAAAAGTCGGTTTACTATGCTAAACCGGCTTTTTTGTTGTGTAACAACCATAAGATGATTGTTATCTGATCGGCTTATAAAGAGGCTTTCGTGATTACCTATAAGCCATACTGATAACCAGTTAACGCTTTTTAATGTTTTACATCTGATATAAAAAGTCGTATAAGATAAAAAGAACTATTCATAGGGGTGTGATAGGAAATGAAAGGCGATTATTTTTATCCTGATATATTTAACGATGTTTTCGGACCTGTTATGCAGCCGGGGTCAAGCTCCCATACGGCAGGACCTTGCAGGATCGGATATGAAGCATATTCGGTATTAGGAGAAAAACCGGATAAAATAACGGTTATATTGGATAAGAACGGATCATTTGCAGGAACATTCGGACATATGAATGAGGATTTGGGGATGCTTGCAGGCGCTTACGGACTTTTACCGGATGATGAAAGACAGTTTACTATTAAGGATATTCTTTGGTCCGAGCAGATTGATTATGAATTTATATTTGGAGTTATAGATGAGAGCAGCCATGCCAATGCCGTAAAGTTCATTCTTGAAAAAAATAATAAAAAAAAGATTACTCTTGTAGGCAATTCTACGGGAGGTGGCATGATAGAGATTGTAAATGTAGACGGATATCAGGTAGCTTACTTCGGAGAGAAAGATATATCCGTATATGACCTGATACTTAAGACAGGAAGTACAGATATTCCTCCTGATGAAAAATACAGAGAATACAGACTCACGCACGTACTTCCTGTTCATGATACGGACAAGAGAAAAAAACAGCTTTTTGATTCGGTGACCGGCTGGATAGAATACGCTGAGAAAAACAATAAAAATCTTTTCGAAGCAGCTATAGATTATGAGATTGCATTTACCGGCTGGAGTAAAGAAGAGATAACAGACAGATTGAGATTGATAGTTGAGACAATGCATAATCAATGTACCGCAGTAAGCAGTGATGATTCAAGACTTGTTGAAACACCTTTTTCAGGGTATCACTTCAGACAATGGAAGGATTACAGAGAAAAAGAGAAGATATTTGCAGGCAGTATTATCGACAAAGCGCTTTATTATGCGTTTAGGGCACAGACGATGTCTAAGGGAGTGCCTATAGTTCCCGGTCCGATGGGTAATGGCGGAGGCTACATATACAGCGTGCTTCGGGCGGCAGCAGATGAGAATCCAAAGCTTAATGACAAGCTGTACGAAGGAATAGCGATTGCGGGAATTATCGGTGTTATATGTTATACAAGAACCTCTCCTACAGGTGAGGTTATAGGATGTACAGGTGAATGCGGTATGTGTGCTTCGATGGCAACAGCAGGACTTACATACATAAGAGGAGGAAGTCCTGAGGAGGTTGAAGCGGCAGCATCCCTCACATTACAGGCAACTATAGGCTGGCCTTGCGATCCTATCCCCGGAGGAGATAATCAGCCGTGTACGAGCAGAATTATAGCTGCGGTCACTATGGCAGTTGCCTTTTCGGATGTTGCACTTTCGGGAAGAAAAGCAGTGCTTCCGTATCACGAAGTGGTTGATATAGCAGATAAGGTAGGAAGAGCATTGCCGGACGGATGTAAATGTACATCCTGCGGCGGACTTTGTCTGGCACCGACAGCACTTAAGAGCAAAGAAGCATTTGAAGAATGGAGGAAAGGAGAAAAATAATATGAAGAAGTACATATTAAAGAGGGTGCTGATGGCGGTCCTTACATTACTTCTGACTGTTTTGGTACTTTTTCTTCTCCTTAATCTTATGCCGGGCTCGCCGTTTCAGAGCAGACACCTTACAGATGATATGAAGCAGGTGCTGTATGAAAAATATGGTTTGGATAAACCGATTTTGACAAGGTATTTCATATATTTGAAAAATCTTCTGAAAGGGGATTTCGGTATCTCCATGACAATACAGAAAAATATGGAGATATCCAAGATGCTGAGCACAAGGTTTCCACTGTCTATACGTATAGGTCTGCAGGGAATGCTGCTTGGTACGGTGCTTGGAATACTGTTAGGAGTTATAGGAGCATTGAAGCACAATACATGGCTTGATCCCGTTATATCGGCAATATCAATGATAGGAGCCAGCGTTCCGTCTTTTATATTTGCCTTGGGCTTAATGTACTTTATAGCTTACAAACTTGGCGCAGCTCCATTGCTTTATTCGGGTGAATTGCCTTTTAAATCAACCATATTGCCGAGTATATCTCTTGCGATGTTTCCGATGTCGAATATTGCAAGGTACACGAGGACGGAAATGATATCGGTTCTTTCGTCGGACTATATCAAGCTGGCGATGTCTAAGGGTATAAGCACAACGAAGATAATATTAAGGCATGCTATGAGAAATGCACTTATTCCTGTACTTACGATTATGGCTCCCATGCTTGTTGAGCTTATAACAGGAAGTATGGTAGTGGAAGGAATTTATTCCATACCGGGTATAGGAAGCCTGTTCATAGCAGCTATAAAATCAAATGACTATAATATAACAATATCAATAATGTTTATATACACGGCAGTCTATATAGGACTGATGCTTATCGTAGATTTGCTCTACGGACTGATAGATCCGAGAGTCAGGCTGGGAAAGGAATCCTGATGAGAAATACAAAGGAAAGATGATTAGATGGCGGAAGTGGCAAATAAAATATTTCATATCGTGGGCATAAGAGATGCTGTTGATGTATCAGATAAAAAGATAATACCCATATCCGAGTGGAAAGACAGATTATATAAATTCAGCAGAAATAAGGGAGCTGTGATAGGTCTGATATTTATAATTATAACCATAATTTTTTCGATAATCGGACCATCGCTTACAGAATACAAGTATGATGCGGTAAACGTATCCAATCAGTTTTTTTATCCGAGGATACCCGGACTTGAGAAGCTTGGAGTATTTGATGGAAGCTACAAGGGACATAACAGTTATAATTCGTATCCTGATACTTATTATCTGTTTGGTACGGATAATCTCGGCAGAGACCTCTGGACCAGAGTTTTCTTAGGTACAAAGATATCCGTATATGTAGCATTTATGGCAGTCCTTATAGATATGACAATCGGGATAATAATCGGAGTATTATGCGGATACTACGGCGGATGGTTTGATATCATTGTTCAACGTATTCTGGAGGTTATACAGGGGATACCTACGGTAATAGTAGTAACGCTCCTTATGATGATATTAAAACCCGGACTTGCGACGATAACCATTGCACTGTGTTTTGCGGGATGGATAAATATGAGTCATCTTGTCAGAGCTCAGGTGATAAAGATAAAAGAAAATGAATTTGTGCTGGCGGCTAAGACAATGGGAGAATCGGATTTTAAAATTATATTTAAGGAGATACTTCCGAATGTCTTCGGACAGATTATAGTTATGGCAATGATGTCTATTCCGGAAGCTATATTTCTGGAGGCGTATCTGTCCTTCTTAGGACTCGGGATACCTGATCCGATGGCGTCGCTTGGTTCGCTTATAAACAATGGATTTAACTATATGCTGTTATATCCGTATATGGTGATAATTCCGGTGGTACTTTTTGTTCTGCTGATGATTAGCTTTAATCTGGTGGCAGATGGTTTAAGAGATGCATTTGATGCAACAATAGGAGGTGCATAGCATGACAGATAATGATTTGATTTTGGATGTTAAGGATTTGTCCGTATCTTTTAAGTGTAAGAACGGCAAGATAAATGTTGTAAGAAATATCAGCTATCAGCTTAAGCGCGGAAGCGTACTTGCTATAGTGGGTGAAAGCGGAAGCGGTAAATCGGTTACAGTGAAATCCATTATGGGAATGCTTGATGATAACGCAGTCATAGATTCCGGCAGTATTAACTTTTATGACAGGGATGAGCAGTCGGGAGAAATAAAATCCACGGATATATTAAAGCTTAAGAAGAATCAGATTATACGTGAGATTAACGGAAAGAAGGCTGCGATGATATTTCAGGATCCGCTTACAGTGCTTAATCCGACTATGACAATCGGTAATCAGATTATTGAAGGTATACGTGCACATAAGAAAATATCGAAGAAGGAAGCTTTAGACAAGGCAAGAGAGCTTCTTGATTATGTCGGTATCTGCGATGTGGATAAAAGACTTAAGCAGTATCCGCATCAGTTATCCGGAGGGATGAGGCAGAGGGTTGTCATAGCTATAGCTCTTGCCCTGGATCCGGAGATACTTATATGTGATGAGCCTACTACAGCCTTGGATGTAACCGTTCAGGCAAAGATTGTAGAACTTATTCAGTCAATACAGAAGGAACGCAATCTGTCAGTTATATATATTACACACGATTTAGGAGTGGTTGCCAATATCGCAGATTATGTTGCGGTTATGTATGCGGGTAAGATAGTAGAATACGGAACCGCCTGTGAAGTGTTTTTAAAGCCTGCTAATCCATATACATGGGGACTTTTAATGTCAGTACCCGATATTGAATACAGAGAAGAATCACTTTATTCAATACCGGGTAACCCTCCCGATCTTACTGTTCCTGTCGTGGGTGATGCTTTTGCAATAAGAAATGAGTATGCTCTGGATGTTGATTATGAGAAGGAGCCTCCTGAATACAGATTATCGGATACACATACAGTTCATAGCTGGTTATACGATAAGGCAGCACCTAAGATATCAATGCCTGATAAGCTTGCGGGACTGATTCAGAGAATGGAGGTGGCATAATGCCTGATGACAAGGTCATACTTGAAGTCAGCGGATTAAAGCAATATTTTGGCAAAAAAAATAACCGGATTAAGGCTGTTGATGATGTATCGTTTCATATAAATGAGGGTGAGGTTTACGGACTTGTAGGTGAGTCCGGAAGCGGTAAAACCACTATCGGAAGAAGTCTTATCAGAATTTATGAGACTACGGATGGAGAGGTCATCTTTAAGGGTAAGAGAATAAACCAGGCTTTATCAAAAGAAGTAAAAAAGGATCTGAACAGGAATATGCAGATGGTATTTCAGGATCCGGTATCAAGCTTAAATCCAAGCAAGAGAGTGTTCGACATTATAGCGCAGGGACTTGATATACATCATTTATATGTGAATAAGGAAGAGAGAAAAGAAAAGGTATATAAGATAATGGGGGAAGTCGGATTATCTCCGGAGTATTCTTTAAGATATCCAAGACAATTCTCCGGAGGACAGAGACAACGTATAGCTATAGCGAGAGCACTCATTATGAATCCTGATTTTATTATAGCTGATGAGCCGATAAGCGCACTTGATGTATCCATACAGGCACAGATTGTAAATCTATTTAAGGATATCCAGAAAAAGCGCGGGACTACAATACTTTTCATAGCACATGATCTGGCTATGGTGAAATACATATCCGACCGAATCGGAGTAATGCATATGGGCAAGATTGTTGAGACAGGTACGACAGAGGAGATATTTAAAAGCCCGATTCATCCTTATACCAAAGCATTACTGTCGGCACAACCAAAGCTTAATCCGAGGCTTAGGGGAAAGAACAAAAGAACAGAATTTGTATATGCAAAAAGCGGCATAGATTATAATGCCGGAGAAATGCAGTATCTGTCAGGCGAACATTTTGTGTTAGCCACAGATGAAGAGATAACGAAATGGACAAGCAATCGTTGATTAAAAATCAGCATAAGTTTGTACAAATATAAAATATGAGGTGATAAAATGAGAAAGAATTTTATTAAAAAATTATCCGTCGCCACTGTAATTGCAGCTACGTTACTTACAGGCTGCGGTAAAGGCTCGGATGTAAACGACAATAATTCAAAGGATGCCGGTAATGCATCATCAGTATCATCAGATTCAGAAAGTACTACTGACGGTGGACGAAGCATTAATGTAGGTCTTTCTGCTGATGTAGCAACTCTTGACAACAATATTGCCGATGTGCCGGGGGATTTGCTTGTAATTAATACAATGCAGGATTCTCTGTATGGCAGAATGGCAGATGGAACGGTAGACCTTCAGCTTGCGGAAAGTGTGGATATAAGTGATGACAAGCTTACTTATACATTTCATTTAAGAGATGCAAAATACTCTAATGGTGAAACTATTGAAGCAGAGGATTTTGTATATAGCTGGAAGAGACTTGTAAATCCTGATACGGGTTCTGAATATGCATGGCTTGCAGGTGCTGCGGGTATTGCAAATGCTGATGAAATTGCCTACGCAGGCGGTGATATAGATACGCTTGGTGTAGAAGCAGTTGATGCTAAAACGCTTGTTGTAACGCTAAGTGTTGAAACTCCGTATTTTAAGTATATTGTAGCTACACCGACATTTGCTCCTATAGATGAGGATTTTGGAGAAGCACAGGGAGACCAGTACGGACTTTCTAAGGATAACATTATAAGCAGTGGACCATTTGTGGTTGATGAATGGGTAGTAGGAGGTTCTGAGATTAAATTAAAGAAAAACGAGAACTACTGGGATGCTGATAATATCCAGCCGAATGCTCTTGTATTTCAAACTGTAGCCGATTCGCAGGCAGGAGTTCTTGCTTATGATTCAGGTACATTGGATGTTGTAGAACTTTCAGGTGAGCAACTGTCACAGTATGTAGATGACCCTGCTCTTGATGTACAGAAATGGCCGGCAAGTAATTACCTGTATATAAATCACACGAATGAATATCTTGCAAATAAGGACTTCAGACTTGCTATAAACTACGCAGTTAATAAAGATGAAATTGTTGACAATATCTTAAAGAATGGTTCAATAGCTGTTGATTATTTCATACCTGATGATTTTTCGCCGGATGATAATGGAACTCCATACCATCAGACAGTATCTTTAGACTATATTGGATATGATTTGGACAAAGCAGCAGAATATTGGGAGAAGGCTAAGGAAGAATTAGGTGCTGACAGCTTTACCCTTGAATATCTGTATGATGACAGAGAGGTGCAGAAGAATATCGCACAGTATCTTAAGTCAACTTTGGAAAGTGCGCTTCCGGGACTCGAGCTTGAGCTTCGTGAGGTTCCTTACAGTGCATGCTGGGATGAGCAGAAGGCAGGTAACTTTGACCTTACGGTAAGTATGTGGGGAGCTGATTATATTGATCCATCAGTATTCTTTGATATCTTATTAAGTGATAGTGAGTACAATCTTGGAAGATGGAACAGTTCAGAATATGATGCGATAATTGCAGATGCAAATAATAATAAATCGGATTATACTAAGAGATTTCAGATTTATAATGATGCAGAGCAGCTTATTATAGATGAGGTTGGTCTTATCCCTGTGTATCAGGTAAGTCAGTCATCGCTCATCAGACCGGGCATACATGTGCCGTTTAATTCAATATATCTGTATCGTTTTGCTACCTTTGATTAATCGGAGGAAATATGTCAAATAAGTATATTGTGAAGGGAAAAGTTTATACAGGTCATGACAATGATATACTAAGTTATGCAGACGCTTTTTTCGTGAAAAACGGAGTAATTGGTCATGTAGGCTCTTTTGATGAGGTTAAGGCTTATGATAAGTTAGACGGAAATGGTTTAGCAAAGATATTGGACTTTGGGGACAGCTTTATATCTCCCGGGTTTACGGACGGACACGCCCATATATCCTTTGCGAAAACGCTTGTTGGTGGTATAGAGCTTGCTTCAGGAAAAAGTATAGAGGATTATATCGGACTTATGAGACAGTTCAAGGAGAAGCATCCCGAGCTTACATTCGTAAGAGGTCAGGGATATTCACCGAATGTTTTTCCTGAGACGGGACCGACGAAGGAGATTATAGATGAGGTTTATCCGGACATTCCGGTAGTTCTTCAGAGCGACGGACTTCATGAATCCTGGGTCAACAGTGCGTTCTTAAAATATGCAGGAATAAATGCGGATACACCTGATGTAGCGAATGGAACTATCGTAAGAGATGAAACAGGTGAGCCGACAGGTTCATTCTTAGAGGAAGCTACAGATATAGTTATGGAGCATTGCCCGGAAGCAACTGTTGAGCAGTATAAGAAAGCTATAATTTATTTTCAGGAGAAGGTGCTGCCGTATGGAACGATTAATGTATTCGAGCCTATAATAAATGATGAAGTGGTTGTAAAAGCATATAAGGAGCTCATTGATGAAGGCAGGCTTAAGCTTAAGGTACGTGCAGGCTATAAGCTTAATCAGGAAGATGATGTGGATGAAGCTTTGCTGAAAATTAAATCGCTAAATAGTATTATTGAGGATGAGCGCTTTGAGATTAATGCAGTTAAGCTTTTTATGGATGGAGTGGTGGAGAATCATACAGCATTTCTGCTTGAACCCTATCTTGATATTCCTGATTTTGTCGGTGATGCACTCTGGGAGCAGGAGCCTCTTAATGAAGCAGTGCTTAAGATACTGGACGCAGGATACGCAATTCATACCCATGCCATAGGGGACGGGGGTGTGGAGCGAATTTTGCAGGCTTTTGAGTATGCCGTACCTAAGACGAAGAATAAGGAGTTGAGAAATGTAATAACTCATCTTCAGGTTGTTGATCCGTCACATTACGAGAGGATGGCTAAGCTTAATATAATAGGGGTAGTAAATACTTTCTGGCATTTTAAGACACATTCGTATTATTTTACAAGAGAGCTCCCTTGGCTTGGTCATGAGAGGGTAGATATAGAGTATCCGCTCAGGTCATTGTTCGATGCCGGTGTATTATTGTCGCAGGCAAGTGACTGGCCGGTATCAGAGCCGCCGGAAGCTTTGCACGGACTTGAGATAGGGCTTACAAGGAAGGCACCCGGCTCGCCGGATGACAGTCCTCTTAATGAAAATGAGGCTATGAACATAGCTGATATGTACGATGTGATAACAAAGAATGGTGCGTATCAGCTTGGAACAGAGGATGAAAACGGCACTCTCGAGATTGGAAAAAAGGCAGATTTTGTCGTGCTTGACAATAATCCTTTTGAAACAGATGTGTATGATATTCATGCAATAAAAGTAAATAATGTTTTTATCGACGGAGAGGAAGTATACCGTCGATGAAATACGCATAAATTATATTACCGTTCATGCTGTAATTGCATGGACGGTAATGGCATATTCAAGGAGGGTAAATAATGAGTGAGATTTGGGAACGCAGATTAGAGGAATTAAATAAAAATAAGCTATCATTGGCTATACTTCCGACGCCGATTCAGAAGCTTAATAAATTATCTGAAGAATTAGGAGTAAATCTATGGCTTAAAAGAGATGATCTGACGGGCATTGAGACGGCGGGAAATAAAATCAGGAAGCTTGAATATACGGCTGCTAAGGCTCTGTCAGAGGGAGCTAAGGTGCTTATTACCTGTGGAGGTATACAGTCAAATCATTGCCGCGCGACGGCGGCGGTTGCGGCACGTATAGGAATAAGTTCACATCTTGTATTAAGGACAGATGAGGCGTCTCCTTTAGAAGGAAATTATCTGCTTGATAAGATACTCGGAGCAGAGATTACGTTTGTAACAAGAAGACAATATGCGACGGAGCGTAATGAAATAATGGCAGGTATAGCGGCAGATTATGAAAAACAGGGAATAAAGGCTTATGTTATACCGGAGGGTGCCTCTGACGGAGTCGGAAACTTAGGTTATATAAATGCGGTTAAGGAAATAACAGAACAGGAAAAGCAGCTTGGTATTAATTTTAATGCCATAGTCAGTGCAGTGGGTTCAGGTGGAACTTACAGCGGACTTTATCTTGGCAGAAAGCTTTATGCGCCCGATAAGGAAGTGATAAGCTTCAATGTATGTGATGATGAGGCATATTTCCTTGATGTGTGCAGCAGGATATCGCAGGATACAGTCGAAACCCTGGGGCTTCCGATAGAAGTCAGTAAAGATGATATGTGTATAATCGACGGATATAAAGGTATTGCCTATGCGGTTTCTACGGATGAGGAACTTGCATTCATAGCAGAGGTGGCGCGCAAAGAGGGCGTTATACTCGATCCTGTATATACAGGTAAGGCTTTTTACGGATTATATCAGGAGCTTAAGAAAGGTAATCTTAAGGAATACGAGAATATATTATTTATTCATACAGGCGGATTATACGGTTTGTTTCCTAAACAGGAGCAGTTTGCGAAAATTTTGCTTTAAGTTTTTTGACTTAGGTATTGTATTCAAAATATGGGTTGTGCTAAAATACAATTTAGTTGTTTTAGAAATAAAAAAGATAAGGAGATATATTTATGGCAAAGACAGTTAAATTTGATTTTAGCAACACAGAATTCAAGGCTTCCAAAGATGATGTCGCAGCTATGAGCGAGAGAGTAAAAGCTGCCAAGAAGACACTTCTTGAGAAGACCGGTGAGGGTAATGATTTTCTTGGATGGATTGACCTTCCTGTAGACTATGACAAGGAAGAGTTTGACAGAATCAAGAAGGCGGCTGATAAGATTAAGAGTGATTCTGACGTGCTTATCGTAATAGGTATCGGCGGCTCATATCTTGGCGCGAGAGCTGCTATCGAGTCACTTCGTCACTCCTTTTACAATTCAGTAACAAAGGAGGTTCGCAAGACTCCTGAGATTTACTATTGCGGTAACAATATTAGCAGTACATATCTTGCACATCTTATGGATGCAGTGGCAGATAAGGATTTCTCAGTAAATGTTATCTCAAAGTCAGGTACGACTACCGAGCCGGCTATAGCATTCCGAATCTTCAAGAAGAAGCTTGAAGCAAAATACGGCAAGGAAGAGGCTGCAAAGAGAATATATGCAACTACTGATAAGGCTAAGGGAGCGCTTAAGACTCTTGCTACAGAAGAAGGCTACGAGACATTTGTAGTACCTGATGATGTAGGAGGACGTTTCTCGGTTCTTACTGCTGTAGGTTTACTTCCGATAGCTGTAAGCGGAGCTGATATAGACAAGCTTATGCAGGGTGCTGCTAATGCGAGAGAATACTGTATAAATGATGATTTCGACAATAATGATGCCATGAAGTATGCTGCAGTAAGAAATGTACTTCATGAGAAGGGTCTCGGTATGGAAATTCTTGCTAACTACGAGCCTGCACTTCACTATGTATCAGAGTGGTGGAAGCAGCTCTATGGCGAGAGCGAGGGTAAGGATGGCAAGGGTATATTCCCAACTGCAGTTGATTTGACTACTGACCTTCATTCACTCGGACAGTTCATACAGGAGGGTACTCAGAATCATTACGAGACTGTAATAAATGTTCTCAATCCTAAGGAGACTGTTGTTATGGAAGAGGAGCCTGTAGACCTTGACGGACTCAATTACTTAACAGGTCAGACGGTTGACTTCGTTAATAAGTGTGCTATGAACGGTACAATCCTTGCTCATGTTGACGGAGGCATTCCTAATATCAGAATTGACATTGACAAGATAGATGAGACAACTCTCGGAGAGCTTTTCTATGTGTTCGAGTTTGCCTGTGGCATAAGCGGATACGTGCTCGGAGTTAATCCTTTTAACCAGCCGGGTGTAGAAAGCTACAAGAAGAACATGTTTGCGCTTCTTGGCAAACCTGGTAATGAAGAAAGAAGAGCAGAGCTTCTTGCGAGACTTAAATAATTATTTAGAGAATGTGGAGGGAGAATATTATGAAGCTTTTTAAGAAAGTGGCTATGATTTTAAGTATAGCTTTGCTTATTGTTGGCAGCGGCTATCAGGGGGTAAATGCCTATGCTGAAGAATCAACGGGAGGTCCTGTTAAAATCACATATTATGATGCTGAAAAAAATGTTGAGTTCTTTTATACGTATCAGTATGATTCTGCCGGAAGAGAAATACAAGAAACATTTTATAACTCAACCGGTGTAGCAAACAGTTATACTCAATCATCGTATGGCAGCGATGGTAATATAATTAAAGAAGTATATTACAATGCTGCAGGTACTCAAACTTCAGCTATGGTATATGAATATGATGAAAAAGGAAATCTTGTTAAGCTTATCAGTTATGAAGGAGAGGACTTTATTTCCCGTACTTTCATATACGAATATGATGAAGAAGGAAAAAATACAAAAATGTTGTCTTATGGTGAAGACGGGGAGTTGTTAGGGTATTTTACATATGAAATAAACGGAAATAAGACAACCGAGACACAATATAATGCTGACGGAGAACTTGCAGGTGACACCACAGTTTATGAATATGATGAAAATGGACTTCTTATGAAGACAACAGTATCAGATTTCAGAGGAAATACTGAGTATATTACCGAAAACGAATATGATGACGACGGCAACCTTATAAAATGGACAAGTTCTGATGTCGATGGAAATATTTTCGTGTACGATATATATGAATATGATGAAAACGGAAATATGATAATGGATACAACTTATGATTCGGAAGAATATGTGACTGAATATGTGAGTTATGAATATAAGAATAATTCAGATTATGACTCCATGTATCGTCTCTACAATCCTAACTCGGGCGAGCATTTCTATACGGCAAATGCATCAGAGAGGGATAATCTTGCATTGTTAGGCTGGAAGTATGAAGGAGTGGCCTGGGATGCACCGGAGACCTCAGATACACCTGTATATCGTCTTTATAATCCGAATGCCGGCGACCATCATTATACAACAAGCAAATCAGAAAAAGATACTCTTGTAAGCCTTGGATGGAAGGATGAAGGTATCGGATGGTATTCAACCGGAAGTGACGGACAGGCACTTTTCAGATTGTATAATCCTAATGCAACAGGCGCAGGTTCACATCATTACACAACTAATGCAGATGAACGAGACACTCTCGTGGGCATAGGTTGGAGAGATGAAGGCATCGCCTGGTATGGCGGTAAGTAAGTTTTAATTTCAAAATATGTCCCAAGGGACGGGGAAGGGGCGAAAAATCTTTTTCGCCCCTTCCCCGTCCCCTGGGACATATTTTTGTGATTTTATATTTTCTCAGGTTCGTCGTATTCGACGCCTTGTGTATCTACAGTTACGGATTTGATAACCTGATCTTCAAGAGGTCTGTCAGCCCAGCCTGTCGGAACGGTTGCAATTTTATTAACTACATTCAAGCCTTCCGTAATTTTGCCGAAAGCTGCATAAGCACCGTCAAGATGAGGAGAAGTCTTATGCATAATGAAGAACTGTGAGCCTGCCGAGTCAGGCATCATAGAGCGGGCCATAGACAAAACTCCGGGCTCGTGCTTCAAGTCATTTGTAAAACCGTTGTCAGCAAATTCACCTTTGATGGAATATCCGGGACCTCCGGTGCCATTTCCATCAGGATCTCCTCCCTGTATCATAAATCCCTCTATAACTCTGTGGAAGATTAAACCATCATAAAACCCCTTATTAGCAAGAGAAATAAAGTTTTTTACAGTGTTTGGCGCGATGTCAGGATAAAGTTCGAATTTCATAACATCACCGTTGTTCATTGTCATAGTAACTATTGGGTTAGCCATTTTCATCATCTCCTTGAAATTTTATATAAAAGATGTTAATATAATAGCGTTAATGTAAAATTACGTCAAGTGTGTAATTTTTTAAATAATTATGTAAACTAATGATTGTGACCGAGAGGTAATTATTGTGGCAAAATTTATAAAAGGAATAATATTAATAGTAGCAGTTGTAGCCTTGTTCAATGTTTTATATGATTATGGCAAGGGTTATTACGATATATATCAGGAGGAATATAAGGGTACTACAACCACCTATGACGGTGATGATGTCGTGGTGGTTATACCGGCGGGTGCTCCTGTAAAAACTACCGCTCGCATTTTGAAGGAAAAGGGATTGATACAATTTGAGAGTGCTTTTGTAAAAAGAGTTCAAGAGTCAGACTATCGTATAAAGGAAGGCACATACACACTTAATACAGGTATGAGCACGCTTGATATGATAAAAGCCATGAGTCCTGTTATAGAGGTCGAAGAGAAGATAGATACTTTGGTTGTTCCGGAAGGGTTTACCATAGAACAGATAGCAGTAAGATGTGAGAGACAGGGCATTTGTTCAGCACAGGAATTTTTAAATGAGATTAATTCAGTCACATCAGAGGCTTTTCCTTACCTTAATGATGTTCCGGAAGGTGCGAATGTTAAATATAAGCTTCAGGGATATATATTCCCTGCAACATATGATATATATCCGACTACGACGGCTAAATCTTTGGTTGGATGGATGCTTGAGACTTTTGAAAACTATTATACGCTCGATCTCCAGGCAAGAGCTGAAGAGTTGGGATATAATTCATATGAAGTTGTTACTATGGCGTCTATAATAGAGAGAGAAGCAAAGGTTGAAGAAGAAAGAGCAAGAATAGCCGGAGTAATAAATAACAGATTAAAAGCAGACATGCCGCTTCAAATGTGTCCTACAGTTTTATATCCGCTTACAAATGGTTTGTATGATCAGTCAAGAGTTTATTATGAGGATCTTGAACTGGAATCCCCTTATAATACATATAAATATTCGGGACTCCCTGTAGGTCCGATATGTAATCCGGGTATTGCGTGTATTAATGCGGTTTTATATCCTGAGGAGCATAATTACTATTACTATCATGTCAAAAATGTAGAAGAAGGAACACATGTGTTTACAGAGACTTATCAGGAACATATAGATACTCAGATAATAGGCGGTCCAAATGGAATCACAGAGGATATGCTGGATGAGAACGGCAATCTTAAGGAGGGAATTATCGAGAATGATTCAGACGATGATTCAGACAATGATGATGCCTCAGAGGATTTGGACTTTGAATGATAAAAATTACTGATTAGCAGGAGGAAGGTTAATGAGAACATTTTATTTCAAAGCAAGAAATATTGGGCAGGAAAAGTATCTCACTTACACTATGGGGGAAGAGACAGAACTCGATGAGGATGTATTAGATTATTGTGAGGAGAATGATATCAGGGAACTTGTAGATATAATCTACGAGGAAGATGACGATTATGATTATCTTACTTATGATATTACAGGTAGGAAATCTTTGCATGAAATGCTTGAAGATGAGGTAAGTGCTGAGCAGGCATTATTTATAGTCAGAAATGTAGCAAATAACCTGATATCACTTAAGGAACAGACAATACATTTGTCATATATATTATTAAACAGGGAATATGTATATGTAGATGATAATAATGAGGTTACATTCATATGTCTTCCGGTCGAGAGTAAGGGATCATTATCTGTTGAATTCAAAGGCTTTTTAAGACAACTCCTTGCAAATATGAAATATGATGTTGACGAAGACCTGAATTTTGTAGGAAAGCTTTTGACATATATCAATGGTGGAAACTTTAATCTGCGCGGACTTGTTGGACTTGCAGAAGCCTTGATGGATGAGGCGGGAATTGAATTCGAAGAGGCAGGAGCCATAGAGTCAGACGGAGTAGAGGTTGTTGATTCATCAGAATCTAAGACTGAGGAGACCGATACTGCTCAGGATATATCGTCTAATATGGCCAACTTTATGAGTGAGGCTGATAATGTTCCTCTTCCTGAGATTGGCGATGATGAGGAAGAAGAGCTTGAGGAAGCTGTTGATGATGAAGAGGAAGAACTTGAGAGTATACTTCCGGCGGGTATGAGTACAGTTGCTGATGAAGCGGGGGCTGCTAAAGATGAGACAAAGAAAGCAGAGCCTGAGGTGCCTGAACCTGTTGAGAGTAAAGCAGAAGAGTCTGAGGAAGATAAGACTGTTGAGAAGGAATTGACAGATGAAACAAAGGATAGAGCTTCAGATAGTGTTGAATCCGATAAACAGGAACTTGAACAGATACCTGAGATAGCAGTACCGGAATCATCTGCTTCAGATAATATTGAACAGAAGCCGACAGTAAGTAAACCGGCACATGAAAAAGAAGAAGATTTAGATGTGATAAAGGATAAGATTAAGGCTTTAGTGGGAGATGACGAGGCGCCTGTTAAGAAGCCTGAAAAAGTATACAAATCTGTAGAGGAGATGCAAGAGGCGCTTAAGAAAGAGATGAATCCTGCACCACCTAAGAAGAATGTTGTTAAGGTTAATAAAGCCGCAATAATTCAAAGTCTTGCTGAACATGAAGCTGAGGAAGCTGAAAAAGAAAAAGAGAAAGAAGCAGAGGCAGAAGCTGTAAAGGATAATGAAGAGAGTGCAAAAGAAAAGGATAAAAAGGATGAAAAGAAAGAAGATACTTCCAAGCCGAATACTCTTTTAAATGCTCCGAAGGCTATGCCGTATCTTATCAGGGTTAACACTGAAGAAAGGATAATGTTAAATAAGCCTGTATTTAAGTTGGGGAAGGCGTCAAGAGGTGTTGATTACACAATCAGTGGAAACGGAGCAATCAGCAGACAGCATGCAGTTATAACACAAAAGGACGGAGTATGCTATATAAAGGATAATAAATCAACAAATCATACTTATGTTAATGATAGGGTAGTAGATGAGGGGGTTGAGGAAATTCTTACTCATGATTCTTCAATAAAGCTTGGTGATGAAGAATTTATATTCAAAATAAGATAATATTTAATGACAATGTAAATGACAGCTGCATTTATGTGAGCTGTCATTTGCTTAAAAATGTGTTGGACTTAAAGATTCAAATTTTATAAAAATATGGGGGTGCAAAATGAAAAAAATAGAATTATCAACTACAAGGGAAAATGGTATTGACACTGTAAAATACGAGTTGTTGGGCAATGAGGAATATGATGACAGAATTGCCGATAAAGTTAGTCAGCTAAACAATATTCTTCCGTTTGAATTTACAAATCAAGATGGAAAAAGAATTATAACAACATACGTCAGGGATACATACAATCTTGAAATGGTTCTTTCCAAAACATTGCAGAAGAGAGAGGTTCTATGTCTTTTATCAGAACTTGCGTCAGTGTATGATATAGGTACGCAGGGAATTCCCGTAAGTTATGTAGTTAAAGATTACAACAATATATATGTAAATGAGGAGACTTTAACAGTAAAATGCATATTGGTTCCTGTTAAACAGGAGGCGATAGCATTAAATGAAATTCCGGAGTTTTTCAGAGCTGTAGTCTCAAAAATGTCTTTTGACGAAATAGATATGGACAACTATGTTGCCAAAATTCTTACAATTATTAATTCAAATGATTTTTCCACAGCAAAATTAAAAAAATATATTGATGAAGAACTTGAGAAAATGGGCTTATTTATAAGTAAAGATAAAGGCGTAGTAAGTGTAACGTCCGGTGGAACAGGTAGTCAAAGCAGGGGTGTCAAGGTAAACAGGCTCGGTGTTATTAATAATATGCAGAATGCACAACCTCATATGATGGGACAAGCACCGCAGGGAATGTCACCATATGGAATGCCGCCGCAGGGAATGCCGCCACAGGGAATGCCACCGCAGGGACAAGCGCCACAGGGAATGCCACCACAGGGAGTGCGTCCGAACAATGTACCGCCAATGATGGGACAGGCGCCGCAGGGACAAGCACCACAGGGAATGCCACCGCAGGGAGTGCGCTCGAACAATGTACCGCCAATGATGGGACAGGCACCGCAGGGACAAACGCCACAGGGAATGCCACCGCAGGGAGTGCGCCCGAACAATGTGCCGCCAATGATGGGACAGGCACCGCAGGGACAAGCACCACAGGGAATGCCACCACAGGGAA
>JAFTFE010000079.1 GCA_017449765.1 Lachnospiraceae bacterium
AGTAAAAATTTATTATTTTTTGATGAATATGGTGGCTATCAAAAAGTGTTAAATTATCATCCTGTTTTTACAAGGGAAGATTTGGAAAATATTGTTATTGTGTTTTTTAAAGATATTACTCCTAAAAATGAGAGATATTGTGTGTATGATATTTCAATATACAAATCTTTTTATAATGTTATAAACATTCATAAGGTAACAGAGATTTTTAAACAAAATAATATTCAATCATTTGAGATATTTAGATTTTGTAGAGCAGATAAATTTAGTAAGGATTATAAAAGTGAAGATTGGGCTTACTGTAATGGTAAAGAATTAAAACTAAAAAAGTTGGATTTGCCTTTTTATATATGGTGTAATACAATTTTAAATAAAATGGATTCGTATGATTTATGTGATATGTATTCTCCAAGCAATAAGATTCCGGTAACTTCAGATAAACTAGCATGGAATTCAAAGAAAAAAGTATTATGGCAGTGTCCGTTTGGACATGAATGGGAGGAGGAAATATATACATATACAAACAAGCTTAAACAATACTATTGCCCATCTTGTTTGGTTAAGATGCCATCATTGGAACGCACACAATTTGCTTATTCAAAAATAGAAATAATAAAAAATGCTTTAAAAGTATATGGCTTCGAAGATATTGAATCACTTGCGAATTATGTAAAAACTGAATTAATCAAGACGGTACAGTTGGTTAATGAAGGAACAAAGTGGATTTATGATGAAGGGATAAAGGATATTATTTTCTTCTTTGTTTACCCTAATGGGAAGCAGGGAGATATTAACATGTATATATGTAATGAGTATGGAAGTGTAGATTTTATTTGTGAAGGATTATATCGTGGTAGGATATCATCTGAAAATAAAGATAACCTGATTGCTGTTTCGGAATGTCATAAAAATGAGTTGACGGAACAAATGAAGGCGATTGTTGATAAGATGGGGAAAGGTAATTTAAAAGAATATTTGCTTAAATACAATGTTTCAAGAAGATATTTTAGTTTGCTTGAGTTGTATAAAGTATTAGTTGGTGTTCCGCCGTTGGAGTATAATAACTTAACAAAAGGTGATTACAAAATTGAAGCAAAAGTGATTGACAAAATTTATCAGGATGTTGTTGCAAAAGGGAAGACTTCGAGCAGATGGGTTTCTGAACAGAAATTGTATAGGATAATAAAGCTATACTTTCCTGATGCAGTTTATCAATACAGAACTTTTTGGCTCGGACAACAATCTTTAGATATTTTTATTCCTTCAATTAAAGTAGGAGTGGAATATCAAGGAGAACAACATTATTATCCGAATGCTTTTTTCGGTGGCGAAAAAGGACTATCAGAAAGAAAAAGATTAGATGATAAAAAAAGAGAACTGTGTAAAAAAAATAATGTTGTGTTAATTGAGTGGAAATACGATATTCCAATTAACGATGAAAATATTAAAAGTATGCTTAAAAAATGGATATAGCTTATAGCGTATATATTCAAAAATTATAAGAAAAAATGTAATAAATAATTGATGACTGTTTTATTTTTTTGTTATTAAATATGTGCTTTACTTTTGCTTAAAATTTTTTTATTAAATAAAAATGTTGAAATTTAGATAAATGAAAAGGAGCGTTTTTATCAAAACTGCTTCCTTTTTTGTTTTGCCATTTTATAAAAAAGATTAATCTTTCGCGGACGCGCTAATAGAAAAACAGAGTTTTTTCGTTTTTGGGGTTTGGGGATATTTCCCAACAAGTGACAGGTGTCGGATTTCAAAAACAGGGTTTTTGTATGACGGTGCGAAACTTGCTCTGTGAAAAAACAATTTTGTAAAAATGATATTTTTCGCTGTTATAAAAATTCAAAATTACAGAAAATTAACTAAAAAAGACATTCCCGACAAAATTCATACTTCAAATATAATGAATATACGAAACTTTATTTATATAATTATTTTGATAAGATTAATTGATGATTTTTTATAGAGAGGTGAAGGTATGAATGATTTAATATATCGTAAGACTAATATAGACGAATCGACTATTGATAAGGTGCCTATATGGGAGAAGTGTACTTTGACTATTGATGAGGCGGCTGAGTTTAGCAATATAGGTAAAAATAAGTTGAGTGAATTGTTAAAAAGACCAAGATGTCCATTTGTCTTATATGTGGGTAAAAAGAAACTTGTAAAACGCAAGGAATTCTTGGAATTCATTTCAAGGAATAATGAAATTTAAGTGTTGGAAATGAAGTTTTGTTATGATATAATATCTTTTGCTGTATGAAACTTCTTTCTGACAAAGGAAAGGAGTGAGATTATGGGTAAGAATTTAAAAGGCAAAGAAATCGGAGATGGTATATACCAGCAAAAAGACGGATTTTATTGTGCAAGATTTGTAGATAAGATTGGCAAAAGAATAACAAAAAGGTTTAAAGATCTTCAGGAGTGCAGAAAATGGCTTGAGCAGGCTAAGTATACTAACGAACATAGTTTGATTACGGAAGCAAACTATATGCTTGTAGACGCATGGTATGAGTATTGGATTTCGATTAAAGAAAAGACGGTAAGATCTAATACTGTGCGAAATTACAAAGAACGATATAATCGGAATATTAAGCCTGTTATAGGCAATATGCTCCTTAATGATGTTAAACCGATACATTGCCAAAAAATTTTTACTGATATGGCAGATGAAGGATATAAAACATCAACCATGTATCAGACTCGTATAGCTCTTTATAATATGTTGGATTTTGCATATGAGAATGAGGTAATACAAAAGAATCCTTGCAAGAAATCCGTTAAAAGTGATATGGGAAAACCATCGGAGTCAAAACACGCTTTAGAAATTAACGTTCAAAAGAGATTTCTTCAATTTGCAACGGGACATAGCTATGAAAATCAATATAGATTTATATTACAGACCGGTTTGCGTACAGGGGAGCTTGTAGGTCTTAAGTGGAGTGATATTGATTTTGATATGGGCATAATGAAAATAAAGCGTACTATGGAGTACAGACATTCTTTCAAAGAGTGGCGAGTTGGAGAGCCTAAAACTAAGTCGGGTTACAGAACGATACCTCTGACCGATGAAGCGTTAAGAATTCTTAAGAATCAAAGAAAAAAGAATAGCGAAATAAAAGTTGTGCCGATTGAATGGAGTGAATATGTGTTTCTTTGCAGGAAAGGAACACCGGTAAAGAATAGTACATATGACACAGGACTTTTTAAGATTTGCGACAAAGCAGAGATAGAACACTTTTCTATGCATGTGCTTAGACATACATTTGCGACAAGGTGTATTGAAGGTGGAATGAAGCCAAAGACCCTGCAGAAGATACTCGGACATTCAAATATCGGTATAACTATGAATCTGTATGTGACAACTACAGAGGATGAAAAGAAGAAAGAAATTGATTTGGTTGCAAGTGCGTTAAATGTTATTTAGTAAATTGACGTTTGCTGTGGCACAGTAAATGGCACAGTAATAAAACATTCACTTCAAAAAATCAAGTAAAATAAAGCATTCTAATGGAGGAAATATAAAAAATGAAATTAGGCATAGTAGGTCTTCCAAATGTTGGCAAGAGCACATTATTTAATTCACTTACAAAGGCGGGGGCAGAGTCTGCCAACTATCCGTTTTGTACAATAGATCCAAATGTGGGTGTTGTACCTGTACCGGATAAGAGATTGGACGAGCTTACCAAGATGTATAATTCGGCAAAGACTACTCCGGCGGTTATTGAATTTGTTGACATAGCCGGACTTGTAAAGGGTGCATCCAAGGGCGAGGGACTCGGCAATCAGTTTCTTGCAAATATAAGAGAGACAGATGCTATAGTTCATGTGGTAAGGTGCTTTGAAGATTCCAATGTTATCCATGTGGATGGTTCTGTTGATCCGATAAGAGATATCGAGACTATCAATCTTGAACTTATATTTGCGGATATCGAGGTCCTTGACAGAAGAATTGCCAAGAATGCACGAGGAGCTAATAATAACAAGGAGCTTGCGAAGGAAGTCGAGATGGAGAAGAGACTTAAGGAACACCTTGAGTCAGGTAACCTGGCGATTTCCTTTACTACGGATGATGAGGATGAACAAAAGTGGATTAAGGAATATAATTTACTTACCGGCAAGCCTGTTATATATGCAGCAAATGTATCAGAAGATGATCTTGCAGATGATGGTGCTTCCAATGAATATGTTAATAAGGTAAGAGAATATGCTGCTAAGATGGGCAGCGAGGTATTTGCTGTATGTGCTCAGATTGAACAGGAGATTTCCGAACTTGATGATGAGGAAAAGGCTATGTTCCTGGAAGAATTGGGAGTTAAGGAGTCGGGACTTGATAAGCTTATCAAGGCGAGCTATTCACTGCTTGGACTTATCAGTTACCTTACTTCGGGAGAAGATGAGACGAGAGCATGGACAATTACCAAGGGTACTAAGGCACCTCAGGCAGCAGGTAAGATTCATACTGATTTTGAAAGAGGTTTTATAAAAGCAGAGGTAGTTGCCTATGATGACCTTATGAGCTCGGGAAGTATGCTTGCAGCAAAGGAAAAAGGTCTCGTAAGACAGGAAGGCAAGGACTACGTTGTACAGGATGGCGATGTAATCTTGTTCAAGTTTAATGTGTAAATATATAGTTGTTTACATTACTGTATGAAGCTAAAGTATTATATTATACCTAATGAAGTTAGTGAGGATATATAAGATGTATGATATAAGATTTCCACACTTAGGATTAACCTTTCATAATGTGAAGACGGGATTTACGATTTTTGGATTTGAAGTAAAATATTATGGACTTATTATAGGACTCGGATTTTTACTTGCTTATCTATGGGTGGCGCATGAGGCTAAGAGGACAAAACAGAATCCGGAGCTTTATTTGGATGCTTTTTTGTGGCTTGTTATACCGGCTATTGTAGGTGCGAGAATTTATTATGTTCTTTTTAATGCAAAGGAATATTTTGCTAAGGGACAAGGCTTTTGGACAACTTTTAAAGGGATTATTAATATAAGAAATGGCGGACTTGCTATATATGGCGGTTTGATAGCAGGTATTACAGTAGTTATATTATTTGCGAGAAAGAGAAAAGTTAATATTTTCCTTATGTTAGATACTGCTTCGATGGGAATACTTATCGGACAGATATTGGGCAGATGGGGCAATTTCTTCAATAGAGAAGCCTTTGGGGAATATACGGATTCTTTATTTGCGATGCAGATTCCGACAGATTTCTTTGTCAGACATGGAAGTTTAAGAAGCATGATTGAAAATGGAATAATAACAGATAAGATGGCACAAAATGTCGTTACTTACGATACTATGCAGTGGATTAGCGTACATCCTACATTCCTTTATGAGTCATTATGGAATCTTGTGTTATTTGTCTTCTTATTTGTATACAGAAAGCATAAGAAGTTTGACGGAGAGTTGATTCTGCTTTATATCTGGGGCTATGGCTTGGGACGTGTATGGATAGAGGCACTTCGTTCTGATTCACTTATGTTTTTTGGCACAGGACTTAAGGTGTCACAGCTTCTTGCGATGCTTTGTGTAGTGGTGGCATCAGTTATAATTGTTAAGAAAAGGCTTGATTATATGAGAGAAAACAATCAAAATTAAAAGCAAACAAATGTTTTGTGAAATATTACAGTGGTTTTATTACAAAGAAATGCAATTTTGCTATTGCATTTCTTTTTTTCTTGTTATACAATAAAGGACAAAGTGGTTGCTTAGTGGAGTAATCGTGGAGCAAAGTAGTAGTAAAGGGACAAAGCATATGACAAAAGGAATGAAAGGACAATCGAATCATAGTCTGGATTCAAAGGGCAGACTTATTATTCCGTCAAGACTTCGTGATGGTCTTGGCAATAGTTTTGTGCTTTGTAAAGGTATGGATAAGAATATCTATGCATATCCGTCGGCTGAGTGGGAGAAGTTCTCCGAGAAGCTTAATTCTCTTCCGGTGTCAGATTCCGGTGCAAGAAAGTTTAAGAGATTTTTCCAAGGCTCAGCAAATGACTGCGAGATGGACGGACAGTTCAGAATCGTTATTCCACAGAGCTTAAGAGAGTGGGCAGGCATCGACAAGGAAGTTATTATGGTTGGAAACGGAGCCGTAGCAGAGATTTGGAATATAGACAGATGGAATGAGTTTAACAGTAGTGACGAAGACAGCATCGATGATATTGCCTTTGATATGAGTGAAAAGTATGGAATTTAATGAGCATAAGCGAAAAACAAGCGGCTGCAAAGCAGACATTTGTTTTTTGCGGCGAATTGACGAGCAGGCAGTCTGCGTAGCAGACAATAGAGTGCGAAGCACAAGCCTGCGAGGTATGTTGGAATAGGGATAAGATGGAATTTAATCACAAGTCGGTTCTTCTTGAAGAAACCATAGAAAGTCTTGATATAAAACCTGATGGAATATATGTGGATGGTACATTGGGCGGCGGCGGTCATTCGCTTGAGATACTAAAAAAGCTCGGAGATAAAGGAAGACTTATAGGTATTGACCAGGACAGTGACGCCATAGCATATGCGAGTGAAAGATTAGAAGCTTTCAAAAATAAGACAAACTTTGTACACAGTAATTACTGTAATATAAAATCCATTCTCTCAGAACTTGGGATTGATAAAGTGGATGGAATATTACTTGATTTGGGAGTTTCATCATACCAGCTTGATAATGCCAAAAGAGGTTTTACGTACCGTGAGGATGTTCCTCTTGATATGAGGATGAATCAGGAGAATACAGAAACCGCAAGAGACATAGTGAATAATTATTCTGAGCATGAGCTCTACAGAGTAATAAGGGATTATGGTGAGGACAAGTTTGCAAAGAATATAGCCAAACATATTGTAAGAGCAAGATATATAAAGTCCATTGAGACAACCGGTGAATTAACTGAGATTATCAAGGCTGCAATACCTGCAAAAGTAAGACAAAGTGGAGGACATCCTTCAAAAAAAACATTTCAGGCTATAAGAATTGAATTAAATCATGAGCTTGATGTATTGGAAAATACTTTAGATGATATGATTGATTTGCTTAATAGCGGTGGGAGACTTAGTATCATAACATTTCATTCGCTTGAAGACAGGATAGTTAAAGAAATATTTAAGCAAAATATGAACCCGTGCACTTGTCCGCCGGAATTTCCGGTATGTGTTTGCGGAAAAAAATCTAAAGGAAGGATTATTACAAGAAAACCAATATTACCAAGTGAGGAAGAATTGTCTGAGAACAAAAGAGCAAAAAGTTCAAAGCTCAGGGTTTTTGAACATATTTAAGGAACTGTAAAAATCATAGGGGGATGATAAAATGAGTGAAAGAGTAAGGGAAAGATACTACATCGATGGAAGCACGGTAAGAAAAGTGCGCGAAGTACCTGAGAGAATAGAAAGACCAAGACAGACTCCGGGGCAGAAGATTGCTCCGAAGCAGGAGAAGAGGATAACAAAAAAGGCTGACAGAGCGTTAGCTTTTGATTTTAAATATACAATGTTTGTAATGGCTTCGATACTTATTGTAGCATGTGCATGTCTTTTTATGCTTCATATGGAGTCACAGATAAGCGAGCAGAAAAATCATATCAACAGTATGGAAAATGAACTTGAAGCTTTGGAAGATGACAATGCAGCATTGAAGCTTTCACTTGAGAGCATGTACAGCCTTGATGAAATATATGATGTAGCTACAAATGAGCTCGGAATGGTATATGCAAGAAAAGGACAGATTGTATATTACGAAAGTGCTAATGAAGATTATGTTAAGCAATATCAGGATGTTCCGGAATAAGCTTGACATTGGTTTGAGGTGAATTAAATTGGCGCAGAATAAGAGACATAAGTTTTTATCGAGGATGAAGAAAAGACTGCTGGCAGTGATTGTTATAGCGCTGGCAGCTTTTGCTGTGCTTATATATAATCTTATAAAAATCAATCTTGAAGATGGTGCGGAGTATGAGCAGGAAGTATTGTCTCAGCAAAGATACAGCAGCACGGTGGTTCCATACAAAAGAGGAGATATAATTGATACTAACGGAACTGTGCTTGCTACTACAAAGAAAGTATATAACCTGATTCTTGAGCCGAAGAATATTCTTGAAAAAGAAAAATATACGACAGCCACAACTAATGCGTTAAAAACATACTTTGGTCTTACCGATAGTGAAATCTCGGATTTTTTGTCTGATGGAAATTCTTATTATAAGGTAGCAAGAAAAAAACTTGATTATGATGTCGTAAAAGAATTTGAAACCTTCTGTGATACAGAGGAAGGGAAGGATATAAGAGGGGTAGTATTCGAAGAAGAATATGAACGGGTATATCCTAACGGCAATCTTGCCTGTCATCTCTTAGGTTACACGGTAAGCGGCAATGTAGGTCAATACGGTATAGAGCAGTACTATAATGACGAGTTAAATGGTTCAAATGGTCGTGCTTATACTTACCTGAATGAAGATTATGGACTTACAAATACTATAGAATCACCTATAAATGGGTATAATCTTGTTACAAGTATCGATGCAAATATTCAAAAGATTATTCAGGAAAAAGTTGATAATTACATGGCGACAGAAGGAGCAAAGAATGTATCTGTACTTGTTATGGATCCCAATACCTGTAACATACTTGCTCTGTATAATTCGCATCCCTTCGATCCGAATGATGCTTATAACTTAGATGCGGTTTCATATCAGTTTGAAAAAATCGCATCTGATTCAAAATACAGCAGCTTCGAGGATTTTAAAGCAAATGCTACAGATGAGGACACAGTAGAAGCACTTAATGAAGTATGGAGAAATTTTGCTGTAAGTGATGTGTTTGAGCCTGGCTCAACATATAAGACATTTACTATTTCCGGAGCACTTGAAGAGGGAGTTATACAGCCGACTGATACTTTCTACTGTGATGGTGGTGAACAAAAAGATATATATTATATAAAATGTCATTATGCACAGCATGGCGGACATGGTATGCTGGATGTATCGGGGGCACTTGAGAATTCCTGTAACGATGCATTGATGCAGATATCAGCTAAGGAAGGTGCTGAGAAATTTGATAAATATCAGGTGCTTTTCGGATTCGGACAAAGAACTAACGTAGATATACCGGGTGAGCCTTCGGAGGCAGGTCTTAGTGCAAATGTATATCATGCGGATACACTGCATGTTACAGAACTTGCAACATCTTCTTTCGGACAGGGTGTGTGTGCATCTATGATGGAGATAGGAACGGCGTTTTGCTCAGTTATAAATGGCGGATACTTCTATCAACCGAGTGTTGTACAGCGTATCGAGGATGAAAAGGGAAATATAATTGATAATAAGGATAATGTCTTGGTTAGACGTACTATCTCTGAGGAAACTTCAGAGATAATGAGAGAAGAACTTTTTCAGGTCGTAGAAAGAGGAACAGGAAAAAGAGCTTCCGTAGAGGGATATACAATAGGTGGAAAGACAGGAACTGCAGAGAAGCTTCCGCGTGGCAACGGAAAATACCTTATATCTTTTATAGGCTTTGCTCCCGTAGATAATCCTCAAGTTGTGGTTTATGTAGTAGTGGATGAACCGAACGTGGAAGATCAGGGTTCAAGTGCAGCTTCTTCATATCTTTTTGCAGATATAGCTACGGAATTATTTCCTTACCTGAATATATATAAGACAAATGATAACTATGATATTGATTTGATAAATGCTGAAGACGAGCCGACAGATTCCATATATGAGGGAGAAATACCTGAGAATGATGTGGCAGGAGGTAATGAAAATCCTTACGTTGAGCAGTCAATAGGCGGAGATGATAATGCTTCTTTGGATACTGATGATTCAAACGAAGACACAGAAGAAGCAAATTATGAAGAAATAACGGAAGAAACTACGATATCTGAAGATACATCAGGTGTTGAAACTACCGAATAATTTAATTGGGATTGCAGGTTATACATTTTGAATAATAAAAATACAATTAAATAAAGAACAAAATGGTGCATATTTATGGATGTTTTTACTCATCATAATAAGCTTAGACTATTGCAATTTATGATAATTGCGTCTATATTACTTACTGTTATGATTATGCGGCTTGGATACATAATGATTGTAAAATCGAGTCATTATGGTGAGGCTGCAGAACAGATACAGGAGAGAGAAAGAAGCATTAAAGCGCCGAGAGGACTCATTTATGACAGAAACGGAGTGGTTATAGCTGATAATAAGGCTGTTTGTTCCATATCAGTCATACATAGCCAGATTACCGATGCAGAGGAGGTTATACGAGTCCTATCCGATAAGCTTAAATTAGACGAGGCAGATGTCAGAAAAAAGGTTGAAAAGATTTCTTCCAGAGAAAAGATTAAAAGTAATGTGGACAAGGAAGTCTCAGATGAGATAAGAGCCATGAATTTGGATGGCGTGATGGTGGATGATGATTACAAGAGATATTATCCGTACAGCGAGCTTGCATCAAAGGTTATAGGTTTTACCGGAGCTGATAATCAGGGCATAGTAGGAATTGAGGTACAGTATGATGATGTCCTGAT
Organism: Lachnospiraceae bacterium; assembly: GCA_017449765.1. Classification (GTDB taxonomy): domain Bacteria; phylum Bacillota; class Clostridia; order Lachnospirales; family Lachnospiraceae; genus Coprococcus_C. The sequence goes on from JAFTFE010000079.1 coordinate 10,560, forward strand.
GGGAGCGGACGGAAGCATTAATACGCTGACTGACGGAAAGGGTATTGAAATACCAAATGCTGCCGAAAGAAGAATAGAGCCTGTTGCGGGTAATAACTTAGTCCTTACCTTGGACGTGAATATACAAATGTATATTGAGCAGGCATCGATGAAGGTGATGGAGGAAAAAAACGCCAACAGGGTATGCATAATTGTCATGAATCCGCAGAATGGTGAAATCTACGGTATGACAGATGTACCGGAATACAACTTAAATGAACCGTTTACTTACAATAGAGAGCTTGATGAGAATGTAGAAGTAACTCAGGATATGCTCAATAGTATGTGGCGTAATTTCTGCATAAATGACACTTATGAGCCGGGCTCGACATTTAAGATAGTGACAGCAACCTCAGCATTTGAGGAAGGAGTCGTAAGCGTAAATGATACATTTTACTGTCCGGGTTACAGACTGGTAGGCGACAGGCGTATAAAGTGTCACAAGACCGTAGGTCATGGTTCGGAAACCTTCAAGGATGGAATTATGAATTCGTGTAATCCGGTCTTTATGGAGGTTGGAGCAAGAGTAGGAGCAGAGAATTTTTACAAGAATATGGAGAAACTCGGACTTTTTGAGAAGACAGGTATTGATCTGCCGGGAGAAGCCAATTCCATATTTCATAAATTAGAAAATGTCGGTGAGGTAGAGCTTGCGACGATGTCCTTCGGACAGTCATTTCAGATAACACCGCTTCAGCTTATGAGAGCAGCTTCTGCGGTAGTAAATGGCGGAACACTGGTTACACCTCACTTTGGAAAATATATAACTGACAACAATAATAACATAATAGAAACATTACAATATAATACTGAAAGCAATGTTGTTAAGGAAGAAACATCAGAGACTATGAAATATCTCTTGGAGGCTGTTATAGCAGAAGGAACGGGACATAATGCGTATCTTGAGGGGTATTCCATCGGAGGTAAGACAGCCACCAGTGAGAAGCTTCCGAGAAGCAGCAATAAATATATTTCTTCATTTATAGGTTTTTCTCCTGCGAACGATCCGAAAGTTATGACGCTTATACTTATTGACGAGCCGGATGGCGTTTATTACGGAGGAACAATAGCGGCACCTGTTGTAGGTGATATTTATGGAAATATACTGCCATATCTTGGTATAGATAAGGTAGAGGAAAAAATAGAAGAAACGAATTAAAAGGAGCATTGTTATGAACAGATATGATGTTATATTACCGATACTGATTTCTTTTGGTATAAGTGTGGTTTTAAGTCCGATATTTATTCCTTTCTTAAAAAAACTGAAATTCGGACAGTTTATAAGAGAGGAAGGACCGGAGTCACATTTGAAAAAATCAGGTACACCAACTATGGGTGGTCTGATAATCTTATTCAGTATTGTTATAACATCGATTTTTTATATCAAGGATTATCCACAGATAATCCCGGTACTTTTCGCGACCCTGGGTTTTGGAATAGTAGGATTTTTAGACGATTATATTAAGGTTGTAATGAAGCGTTCATTAGGTCTTCGGGCATGGCAGAAAATGTTAGGACAGTTCGTTGTAACCGGAATATTTGCATATTATATTCAGGCGCACACTGATTTGGGTACGGAGATGTTAATTCCCTTTACGGATAAATATCTGGATTTAGGCTGGGTTTATTATCCACTTTTGTTCTTTGTTATGCTTGGAACTGCAAATGGTGCGAATTTTACGGATGGACTGGATGGACTTGCTTCTTCGGTAACAGTTCTTATTGCTACGTTTTTTACGATAGTTGCTATCGGACTTGGTTCCGGAGTTGCACCAATTACCTGTGCAACAGTCGGAAGTCTGCTTGGCTTTTTAGTTTATAACGTATATCCTGCGAGAGTATTTATGGGTGACACAGGTTCTTTGGCACTTGGAGGTTTTGTTGCGTCGACAGCTTACGTGCTTAAGATGCCGCTTATAATATTGATAGTTGCCTTTATATATTTTGCAGAAGTTTTGTCGGTTATCATACAGGTTACATCGTTCAAATTAACAGGCAAGAGAGTGTTTAAAATGGCACCTATCCATCATCATTTTGAACTTTCTGGATGGCCGGAGACAAAGGTGGTTTCGATATTTGCGATAGTTACAGCTATACTCTGTTTCATAGGAATATTAGCTGTTTAGTATACATTTTGGGAAAATGGGAGGAAAAGCTATGCTTAATAAAAAAGTTTTGGTTGCAGGTGCAGGTAAGAGCGGAGTTGCGGCATCAGAGCTGCTTGCACGAAACAACGAAAGTGTAATACTTTATGACGAGAATAAAAAGGGAGAGCTTGATGCGGAAAATATTTCGGTGAATTTTCCTGATAACATTAAAGGAAATATCGAGATAATTTTAGGAGAAATATCCGATGAAATAATATCAGGTTGTGAATTCATGGTTATAAGTCCGGGTATTCCTACAGATAATGAATTCTCGACAAGAGTTAGGACGCTTGGATTAAGAATATTAAGTGAGATAGAACTTGCTTATCTGTATGAAAAGGGCGAAGTGCTTGCTATCACAGGTACAAATGGTAAGACGACAACAACTTCGTTAGTCGGAGAGATAATGAAAGCTTATAATGAAAATACATATGTTGTTGGAAATATAGGTATACCATACACCTCTATTGCTGATAAGACAACTGAGGATTCCGTAACAGTTGCAGAGATAAGCAGCTTTCAATTAGAGACTATAGAGAAGTTTAAACCGCATATAAGTGCGGTGCTTAATATTACACCTGACCATATAGACAGACATCATACCTTTGAGAATTACGCCGAATGTAAGATGGATATAGCGAAGAATCAGTTCAAGGATGATTATATAGTTCTTAATTATGACGACCCTGAGACAATTAAAAGAGCAGAGCTTGACAATGTAAATGTCGTATTGTTCAGCAGAATCAAGCATCTTGATGAGGGTGTATATGTTGACAGGGATGATGTAGTAATAAGAAAGGATAATGTCATTACTAAGGTTTTATCCTTAAATGATATCCAGCTTCTTGGAACACATAATGTAGAGAATATTCTTGCAGCTGTTGCAATTACGTATTATGCAGGCGTTCCGATTAAGACTATAGAAAAAGTTTGTACTGAATTCAAGGGTGTGGAACATAGAATAGAATATGTCAGAACAGTAAACGGAGTTAAATATTATAATGATTCCAAGGGTACTAATCCTGATGCTGCCATAAAGGGCATAAAGGCAATGACGACTACTACATTTTTAATTGGTGGCGGCTATGATAAGGGCGTAGGCTTTGATGAGTGGATAGAAGCCTTTGATGCTAAGGTCAAGTATCTGGTGCTTATAGGCCAGACTGCAAAAACAATAGCAACTTGTGCAAAAAATCATGGCTTTAACAGCATAATGTTTATGGATTCTCTTGAAGAGGCTGTGGACTTTTGTTATAAAAATGCCAAACCGGGAGATGCAGTGCTTCTTTCTCCTGCATGCGCAAGCTGGGGAATGTTCAAGAATTATGAGGAAAGAGGAAATCTGTTCAAGGAATATGTAATGAAGCTTGAGGAGTGAAGTTTTAGTGGAGAAATCAAGACGTACAACTAAAAACAGTTTTTGGATAAGAGGCGGATATACCGATTACCAGAGTATATTTCTAATATTTGTTATAGTTTTATTTGGGCTTATGATGGTTTACAGTGCCAGCTCATACAGAGCGATAACAAGCGGATATTCGGGTACATATTTTATGCTTAGACAGAGTGTATTTGCATTAGGCGGATTTATGATTATGTATGCAGTATCAAGAGTCAATTATAAATATCTGTCTAATCTTTCTCTTGTGCTTATGTATCTTGCGATTGCACTGCTTATTGTTGTTATAATCATAGGTAGGGCAAGTCATGGTGCTACAAGATGGATACAGATAGGTCCTATGCAATTTCAGCCGTCTGAGATTGCCAAGCCGATTCTTATAATATATATGTCGGATGCCTGTGTAAAAAAAGCAAAATATCTTAACAGAATGAGGGATTTGCTTAAACTCTTAATTCTGCCGGGCGTATGTATAGTTCTTATCGCCTTAGAGAATTTAAGTACCGCAATTGTCTGTTTTGCCATAGTGGTTGCGATATTATTCGTGGCAAGTCCTAAGATATGGAATCTTGTTATTTTAGGAATCATAGGTGTGGTACTTGCGGCAGTTGCCGTTCTTACAGTTGGCTACAGAGGTGACAGATTTGATATATGGCTTCATCCTGAAAATGGTTATCAGACTATGCAGTCGCTTTATGCTATAGGCTCAGGCGGAATATTCGGAAGAGGACTTGGTAACAGTATTCAGAAACTTGGTTTCTTACCGGAGTCACATAATGATATGATATTCTCTGTTATCTGTGAGGAATTAGGCTTATTTGGAGCGCTTGTTGTAATATTGCTATTTGTAATGCTTATATTCAGATTTAAGTTCGTTGCAGACGGTGCAGCAGACAGCTTTGGTGGATTTATAGTTACCGGAGTGATTACGCATGTTGCCGTACAGCTTATAGTAAATATCGGAGTTGTGACAAATACCATTCCACCTACAGGTGTTACACTTCCTTTTATAAGCTATGGTGGAACCTCGCTTGTATTTATGTTAGTCGAGGTTGGATTGGTTTTGAGTGTTGCAAGGCAGATGCGGCTTACGGAGTGATAAAAATGAAAAAGCGATATTTAATAATAGGAATACTGCTTGTTTTAATCGCGATAGTAATATATCTTAATACATTTACGATAAAGGAGATAAATGTATCGGGTTGTGAAAAGGTAGATGAGCAGACGATTAAGGAAGCAGTAATGTCTAAAGCTACAGCAAACAACACTATTATATTGTATATACAGAACAAAATGCATCCGATTGAGGATATTCCGTTTGTGACGAAGCTTGATATTGAATTTGAATCAAGAAATAAAATTAATGTTACGGTTTACGAAAAATCAATAGCCGGCTGTGTGGAATATATGGACGGTTATGTTTATTTTGATAAGGACGGTTATGTATTGGAGTCGTCCCAGAATCTTATAGAAGGCGTACCTTGCATAAGGGGATTGAATTTTAATGAATGGGAGATGGGAGAGAAGCTTCCTATCGACAATGAGAGTAAATTTAAGTCTATATTGACGATAACTCAGCTTATAGAAAAATACGGGCTTGATATAGACGGTATAAGATTTACTGCGGAAAATGAAATAATCCTTGTACATGATGGTATAACTATCGAACTGGGAAAGGGGGATTATCTTGCGATTCAGATGATGAATCTTGGAAGTATTCTGGAAAATCTTGAGGGGATGGAAGGAACATTGTATATGAAGGATTTTGATTCTGATGAGTCTACTGCAAGTTTTAGTAAGAAAAAATAAGAAAACTATTGATATTTTCTGAAAAAAATTATATTATATGAGTAATAATGCAACAATGTGGGTTATTTTACCCTGTTGCATAGGGTAAAAAGAGAAATTTATATTAAGGAGGAA
>JAFTFE010000080.1 GCA_017449765.1 Lachnospiraceae bacterium
ATTCTACGACAGAATCGGTATCATTGTATGGATTAGTTGCATTATTGCGTGGATTGCAACATCAAAAACAAGGTGGTACGCTGCTGCGGACTAGTGGTATCCGATTGCGGATTGGTGGTACGCCCAGCGTGGAATATTCAGTTTTTTTGAATTCTTTGTCGTTTTGAAACAATTCCTCAACACTCTGTACTGCATTTTCTAAATTTTCTACATTATCCATTGTAATTTCCTCCTTTTGTCAACATCTTTGTTAACTACAAGTTAAAGTGAACTTGGTAATCTGATGATAACAAATAAAAAGGACAGATTGTGTCATTGTTGTTCTTTTATATTTTTTTAGTAAAAAATTTATTGAATCTCCGATAAAGATAAAGCAGGTATATACTTATTTTTATACCTGCTTTGTCTATTTTTGAATTAAACAATTAATAAATAACTGCATTTTATTTCTAAATATATTTAGTCCATTAGCTTCAAATAATAAATTCCTGTTTCTGATTTTTTAATTAAATAATTACCATCACAAGTAGATAAATCATGACCGCTATAGTGAATCATATCACCTCTTTTTAGGTATTCTTTGTCATTATTATTCTTTTTAATTTCCATCCACAAACCTCCTTCTTCAGAAATTCGAATAATATTCCCAGTCCAATTACTATCTCCTATACGTTCTCCTTTTTCATTTATTTGATATACAATATTTTCAGCCATAATTATCTCCTTTCATAAAATAAAATTCACATCAACGATTTCTCCCACTCCCTTATTATCTTAAAAGTCCTACACTTCTTCTCGTCATATTCAAAACTACATCCGTTAGAATCAGCCTTTATTATATTCATCTTTGTCGTATCAAATTTTGTATCAAATTTTATAATCTCTACAATATCATCATAGAATCCATCAACAATGTCAGAATTAATTTTCCCTTTTTCAACCATATTATTTGACTGATATCTGATACCATCAATAATTCCATAAAAAATAACTTCTGAGTATGAATCAGAAACAAGCGCAATCAGTCGAACATCTAAAACACCTCGCTTCTCAAATTCATTTATTTTATTAATCAATTCTTTCATTTTTATACTCCTTTACTTTGCCTGTACTTTATGTACGTTTTTACTCCATTTATTTCATCTCTTATGCCTACTGTAACCGATTTAAGATTACCATTATCATCATATTTTTTATATACTGATGTGACAGATACCTCAATTCCATCTTCTTCCATATCTTTTATTCTATACTCAAGATTTTCATAATTATCCTCAGAAATATCATCCTTGATATCTTTTAAAAGATCTTGTGAACCTTCTACATTATCTACTTTCAACTCCTTTTTTTCCCCGTCAATATAATATGTTCGTTCTATTTTTGAAGGTCTGTAAGAATCACCTTCATATATGATGTTTATTCTATCCTGAACATCTTTTCCTTCTTGCTTTGCTTTTACTATTTCGTTCTCAGCTTTCTTATAATCTCCACGATTTACAGTCTCTCTCATAGGAACAATGTTTTCATTTCCAGAAGCTCCATCAAGGACTCTTGCTACCAAATGTCCTCCATCATCACCTTCCTGTCGATCTTTTCCACCAGCATCAATCTGAGCTTCGCCATCTCTTTCAGCCTCCGGATTATACCTAATATTCCCCTCACATAATGATATCCTTCCTTTTGAATCCGTATTATAGGTATATCCATTTATAGTGTATTTTTCATCAGGATTCAATGTTCCATTTGTCTTATAGATATTTCCATTATCATCAGTTTCATAAAAATTTCCATCTATCTCATATATTGTACGGGCTTCAAGATTTTTTGGCAATTCATTATTATCATTATTCTCTCGACTTTCATCAATAATAACATTTTTTGCAATAGGCTTATCCAATTCTTTTTGATTGGAAATTTTCTCCATATTTTTTGCTTTTTCAAGCAATTGATTTTCCATCTTAGAGAAAAGTTCTGCATAATTGAAGTTAAGCATCCAAATTACCTCCCAATTTATTTTTAATAGATTTATAATTATCATTAATTTAATCGTTTAATATAAAAAAATAATTCCCACAGTTTCTTAAGTATTTAAATCAAGTACTATACTGCCCCTTTATTACGAAGTTGCGTAATCCATGCGGCATATATCTCATTGTATTCAACAGATTTCTCAGACTCCTTTTTCATTAGACACTGTGCGGTAGCAAGTAAGTACTCTTGTCCCATTCTCGGAGCCATATTTTCCACTTTTTGCATTATCAGATACGTCAAATCTTCATACTCTCCAACCGTATCAATAATTGATTTAACCCACAGATTTCCATCTAATATTCCACTTACAATTTCCGAAAGAGCACCGAACTTATCTTCGTCCCATATGGATAAATTCTCCTTAAGTTCATATTCATGTAATATTCTTTGTATCCTAAGCTTACTTCTGCTCGATATTTCAGCACATTCTAAAAGCGAATATAACTCATCCATATTAGAATCGATAGGATTTTTTACTCTTTTCTTCAATAAAAACTGTAATAACTTTTTTCTTAGTTTTTCTGTTGAACTATTGATATGAATAACCGACTGATACTCATATCTCCCTTCTTCTCCTTTATATCTTTGAATATTACAAAGCAGTGGTTCCACCCAATCATTCTGATACACAACCGCTACACCCTTTGGTAACCTGGCTATTTCATCTAACTGATCATCCTTTAAACCAGCAGACTTACCTGCAAGTCTTCTATCACTTTCATCTGGAAGTCTCATGATTATTTTTGTGTTAGTATTTCTAATGGCAGAAATATCTACAGCACTCGGCGACTGATCAACAATCACAAAACCTTCGCCATATGTACGCATTTCAGCTATAGCATTAGAAATCATCTCTACCGACTTACCCGCCACATTAGTTCCCTCATTCTGTTCCATAGATGTTCTCTTAAGAATATTATGTGCTTCCTCTAAAATTGTAAGATGCTTGAAAGGTATGTTCATATCTTCAGCATTAGCCATTCTATGTTCTCCCAACCTCATTATGAGCACGCCCATAATCAAAGACTTCGTTTCTAAAGAGCCAATGCGGCTCAAATCAATTATTATATTTTTATCAAAAAGAACATCATTATCTATCTCATTTGAAGTGAAAATCTGTCCGTTAAGTCCATTAGTTAATGATTTTACACGTGTAACCAATGAACCCATATAATTGCTCTTCACTTCTTCAGAATATGCTGAGGCATTTATTACATGTACCATTTCATTTTGTAGGTCTAAAAATGTTGGGAACAAGTTTTCGCTATTTGTATTACGAGATGTTGAAAAATCCCAACCACATTCTTCATATGACTGTAATAACGCTTCCTTTAAAACAGCAGGCATAGCTGCATACATGGGCCAACAAACATTAAATATTTCTACTAAACGATCTACATGTTCAAGGACATGGATGCCTTTGGGAAACTTAAAGGGATTTATCTTAAGTAAGTCTGTATATTGGGGATTAGTTCCGTAGACCTTAACATCAGAACGGTTTCCAAAAACGTGCTTATATTCTCCCTTTGCAGGCTCTATTACCATAAATTTTGCCCCCATATTATTGGTTTGTCGAATAAGTTCATATATGGTATTACTCTTTCCCGAGCCGGTTGAACCTGTCACAAAAGTATGCATGGTAAGACTATCTTTATTCAATAACACGTTATTTGATGTCTGACTTCCCATATTAAACACTTTTCCAAGGTTTATTTCTGAACTTGTTTCCATTTCTCCGTATCTAACTACTTCTTTACCAAAAATTGAGTGTTCGATAACTGGCAAACCACAAACAGATTTTCTTGGCATTCCCATATGAATCGCAAGTTCATTTCCACTCACCATTGCACAAGGAGATACTTCAATATTTCCTAAATATCCCTTATATTTAAATATTGGATGCATAAAATTTTTTACATATTGCTCAATCAGTTCTAATTTTATTTTTTCCTCTCCATCCCTTATCCATGTATTTATAGCAGCAAATTCAATTCCTGAATTTTCGCCACCCATTATTGCTTTATATGTTGATGCTACGACTTTAGCAGTATGCCTATCATTTGAAAGAAAGTACGCAGCACACTCATACATTCCAAGTCCTTCAAATTCTCTAATACGTTTTAATTGCCTATCTATCCTATCAAGCATCTCCTGCACTGATTTATCATGTGATGTAATAGTTAAAGCATTAGAAAATCCATCAGTTATACTTTCTCCATGTGAATACATATGTGATATGCCCTCTGATATAGCAACTCCTTCACTATATGTTTCCGAATTACTTAAAGATGTAGATTTAGTATTAGTTTTTGAAGTGACATTTCCAATTATATTTAATCCACCAGAAATTACACCTCCAACAGCCATACTTGTACCTTCAGTAAATGGTGATAATGTAACACCTATAGTATAAGCAGCAGAAGCAACACCTTTTATAAGTTTTGCAGTTGTATTTTCTTTAGAAACACTTTTTGATTCGCTTATAATTTTTGATTTAGATTCAGAAATTGATTTAGAATTATTTTTTGTCTCTGTATCACTTATATTTTCATTTAATGACTTAGAACTATTCTTAGAATAATTAATTTGCATATCAGAAAATGCGGATAATTGAGTATATATATTTTCATAACCTTTTCTCAATTCACACAGTTGTTGTTGACTAGTAGAATTTGCAAGTATAACTCCCGTATATTTTTTTCCTTCCATTGAAATTACAAGTTTTTCTAACCCTTGTACAAATTCTTGATTTGTATTCAGATTACTCTCTCTACTATTTGCTACACATGTTACTGATGCAATACTGTCACATTTTATTTTATTAATTAATTCTTCTGTATCCTCAATCAAACATTTGTGTGTTTTTATTCCAGGGAACTGACCTTTCATAGCATTTTCTAGCGTATTTCTTAGTGTTGAAGTATTACTTTCGGAATCATATGATCTTACTCCCATATAAAAATCTGTTTTTTTGCCATTACTATCTAAAATAACAAAAATAGCTGTATCAAAAGCAGACAAAGTATTAAATGCACTCGCAAACTTATAAGAAGCAAATTCATTTTTTTCATATACCATCTCAGTTATTTTAAATAGTAAAACATTTTCTTCCAAATTTGTATCAAGTATATTTTTATCTAAAGGGACAATCTCCATATTCGTCAAATCAGTAATATACTTTTTTAAGATAACGTCATCAACAATCTGCAACGCAACTTGATATCTTTCAAGCAGATTATTATATTTTATAACAGGTGCACTTTCAACTTCTTTTATTATTTCGTCAGCCATCATAAGCCTCCTTATAATCTATAATACTGGTCTTAAATTTTGAAATAAATAAATATATTATTAAATAAATCGAAAAGTAAATATCTTTTGTATTATATTTCAAAAATATTATCTATTTTTTCTTTTATATCATTTAACCAATTTAATTTTTTTGATATTCATCTATAAAATTTTGAATTATTTCTTCTTCTTTGTTTATATTATTTTTTTTATTAAATAATTCTTTATTAAAAATTTCAATTTTTTCAAGCTTATCATTAATAATTGAATTGATTTTTTCAAGCTCTACATTTTCAAATTTTCTCACATTACAGACATTACTGTTAAATTGTTCTGTTACATTTTTCATAAACAGATATGTCATTTGATAACACAAATCATCTTTTTTTTGAGTGCCTTTCGCCATATTTATAGCAGGTATTGAACAAAATTTATTTTCAGTATTAATCATTACAAAATGCTCTATAAAAATATCACTTTTTTTTATTTCAATTTTACACTCTAAATTTTTTATAAGCTCATTATATTGATTTATTACACTATATAAAGCTTCCTCTGTATTTTTTTGTATTTCTTCTTCAAATTCTTTTTTTATTTCTATTAAAAGATTGTTAGCGAATCCATCAAAACTCCCACATAACCTCTTTGCTAAATTAAAATCACTAATTTCCGGAGGATAATCTTTTTGACAATTTTCATAAATATAAAAAATTCTTTTACGCGTTTTTTCTGTCAAACATTCTGTGATTTTATCGATATCTATATTGGGGTATTTTTTAATAATTTTTTCTTTTATATCATTAATCGCCATTTTATTAATATATTGTTGTTCTTTTTCGATATAAATTTGTTTCAAATCCTCTTTTTCTTCTTTGAAAGCATTTATTTTTTCAATGGTATTTTCAAGCAATCGTTTTTCAATAATTGTTACTTTAATCATATTAATAATTTCTTTAGCATCAACAACAGTACAAGAATTATTTTCTAATATTTCAATCATGCTAATGAAATCAATTTGCTTTAACTCCTCGAAAGGTCCATTTTTTATTTCACAAATAATATTAGAAATCAAAGATTTAATATCTTCAAGTTCCTTAATCGGTTTATATTCCATTTTAATTGTAAAATCATCATTTTCTTCTACTTTATCAAAAACATTTGCAACCATTTCATAATCTGATTGAATACCTTTAAATGTTATTTCATATTTTTTTGTACTGTATTCTTCTAATAATTTTTGCGGCAAATCATTAATCCATTCACTAATTTGATTTTGATAATATAGTCTACTATCTCTTTTTAATGGTTTTTCATTTACTTCTATTTTTGTTGTAACATTATATGGATTATATTCTATAAAAACCTTCATTCAAAAAACCTCACTTTATATATCTAATCTTAATTATCTTCTCTGACTTTTCAACCACATATCAATATCTTTTCTAAACGCCTCGTCATAACTTCACTTTCATAAAATTTAATTTCATACTTATCAAACTTATAATTAATACGTATTCTATTTTATTTACTATTATTGATAAATAATATTTTATTTTCAGACATAATAATATGTTTATTATCTTTATATTGATTATCATAAAAACTGTAGTCTTTACTTTACCATCAGGTGTTCCTACTATTTTTTTCATCATATGATATTAAATTATTATTGTAAGAAAATCTATAAAACACAAACCCTATCACCTTGACTTCTCAGCCACATATCAATACCTTTTCCGAACACCTCGGCGCTTACAGTGTATACACCATTATCTTCATCAAGTATCTTTGCTGTTGGAAGTCTGTCTAAGATTGCATCTATATCGGTTCCGCTGTATTTGAATTTGACTTTTTTTAATTCTCCGCCGTACATAAACTGTATCCGCTTTCTAAACTCACCTTCCTCAAATCTGCTACTATAAGGAATGTGGAATCGCTCATCCAAGACTTTTAATGACTTTATACGGTCAATTCTGTATATAGTCGGAAATGTATCATTTATCACATCAAAATCCTTGCGGACATTATCATCATCTATAAATGCTGTCAGATAAAAATAATATTCTGAGAACATAACAGCCACGGGCTGCACCTTTCTATGAACAACCTGCTTATCCTTAGTTCGACAATAATCTATCTCTATGTATCTACATTCGTTTACCGCTTGTCCGATGTCCCACATTGTTTCTATAAATTTCGTCTTATGTCTTGGTTCTATGTAATGGTATTCTTCGTTACTTATAAGCTCTTTAACCCTCTTCTGATTTGCCTTTGGAACACACCATGTAATAAGCTTGTCCAACATATCTGTCATCTCATCTTTTGTAAAAGCCCTGCTGTCAAGCAAGATTTTACATATAGCAAGTATCTCACTGTTACTGAGTTTCATATTGTAAATCTGTTCAAGCCGATATCCTTTTTGGGTTCTGTCATATATTACTGTATTTATAATCCCATTCTCTATCGAATCTCTGTCCATAAATCGTCTTATATCATCAATATCTCTCTGTATGCTTCGCTCGTTCACGCCATAATTCTTAGCTTCTTCCAACTTATTGACAATATATCCGTTAATTAATTTTGAATAAATCCCCAGAACTCTTTCTATCTTATCATTGCTTTGTATATCCATATAAACACCTCATTATATAATACCATTATACAATCATCTCTATATTTTTACAAATCTTTTAACAAATGTCATACCATGTGAGCGTGGGAATAAATACCTAATCTTACAACAAGATTCTATAAACCATGTCGGTATACCCTTGCTAATAAGTTCAGTTTTTACTTCCTCTGAAAATCCTCTTCTTTCAGCTTTTCCTTTGCGAACATACTCAGCAAGATCATATGCCCGTGTTATTTCTATACCGCTATTAAGTAAGAATTCATATACATCTTCACGATAGGCTATCAGGTCATACAATTTTTTCCCATTCGAATTTATCAAGTATTTTCCATTGTCTTCCCATGTACCTGTACCATGTGTCAATCCATAACATTTTACATATTCTTCAAATGATTTTGGCTTGCATATCCTGATTATCTCATCAGATATAATTTCTGTCGGTTCTGTAATAGGCATAAAAAGAAATGAATTATTACTAAAGATTCCATTGTCAAGATTAATTTCAATATAGGCGCCGATTAATTTGCCATGGTCATCATACCTTTTTATAAAATAATCCTTCCCATTTGAATTCTGAATTGTTTCAAAATAATTTACTAATCTGTCATATAAATCCAAATTCACTCTCAGCTCAAAGCTTGTTTTGTGCCCGCCATCCAAGCCATAGCAAAACTCACTATACACTGCCGGAATGCTTTCATCAAAAGGATCAATATCCGATATATCAATAAGATACGATACCAAAGTAGATGTAATAGCTCCCATAAACACATATTCATCATTTTGGGCTCCAACATTCTCTAAAACATCAAGCACCAAAAGATAGTCCATTGCAGACTTTTGATCTTCAATAATTTTAAGTTCATCATCCAACTGTTTCTCAACTTTCTGATACTCTTCTTCTGAATACTTTGAATTTATTCTGTCCTTGCATATATCTCTTAATTTCTTATTCGCTTCATCCAAATTAAATATTTCATTCACGATTCTACACCCCCATAAAATTAATTTATGTTACAATACCATTTAACATAGACAAAATATGTCATTCAAAAAAACTTCTTAAACCAAAAATACAAATAATATAATTCGACTTATAATAATATCAAAAGGTCAATTAATGCCCAAAAACATGTAACTACCCAGAAAGGCCACATCTTAAAATCCTTTTCTATGGAGTCTGCGTGAAACTCCTCAGGTCTTGTAAGCTTCTCAAGCTCTATAATATCCTCCTCAGTAACTTCCGGTTTAAGACGGTATTTTTCCAATGTTGTCTCATATTCTGAAATTTTGGAATTGATGAATCGCTCCTCGTCTTTAAATGTTTTTACATGATTTTGAGTAATGAATTTAATAGCCTGTCGCTTCTCCATCATAACAGCATATTGAAAATTCCGTTTTACCATAGAACCAAGTAAAAAAGGAAAACAGCCATAAAACGCTATTGAAATTGGAATTGCAAACAAAAAAAGCACAGGAATAACCGGACACAAAAATATTATAATCAATTCCGCTATCGCTGTACCAACTGCGAAAAATATGCTATCCTTCCTGTCCTTATTAAGTCTTCTTTCCTTAAACCTGAGTCCATCCATCTGCGAGCGGTATCCTTCAAGCACAAACTCCACACGTGTCATCAGCACCTTTAAATCATCATGCTTTTTATTTACTTCAATAACCTCAAGCTCTTCGCTATCATCCTTTAAACTGAACATATTGACCTCACTATATTATTTGATAATGAGAGGGTTATACCAATGTATAACTCACTCTCCTTTAACGACTAATTTTAGTGTTGCCTGCCAACGACCGAATGTGTTATTCGATAAGCACATCAGATTTAAGTGTTAGCCACACTAAAGAAAGCACGCTTTCTTTCATTTTTAAAATAAATTCATTTCAATAACTTGTTTTTGCTTTTTCTGTAGCAAATAATTTCCAATAAGCTGATAAAACTCCTGTTCATCTTCATTTTCTGCATTCATAACAAGCTATAGTGTTTCTTCCGGCTGTAATTTTATTATTTCTTTATATATTTCCGAATATCTTTTTAAATCGCACATTATTTGCACCTCTCTTATAAGCGATAATCAGCGTCGACTCTGATGAATTTATTATACTATTTGAGGGCAAAAAAATTCAAGAGGCACGGTTACGTTTCGTAACTATGCCCCTTGAGGTGTTTACGTTTCTATTTAAAATCATTTAAGATTTTATATTTTCCTTTACCCATTCCCTTAACAGAAGATATAATTTTAAGCTCCTTTTCCATTCTTTTTAAATACGTGGTAGCTGTAACTTCAGAGCATCCTAAAATTTCAACTACGCGTGAATTTCCAAAAACCTCAGTGCCAATCTCATCACACAGTTTTAGAATATTATTCTTTATTTTATTTGAATATTTCGAATCCAAAATTTTTTGCTTGAAATCTTTGGTTTCAGTACCAATCCATATTTTTTTCTTTTGATTGGTGCCATGCTTTATCTCATAGTATTCCTCATTAACAGGAATAACTACAGATGTAATGTTGTCATTACTATCAAATATTTTATAAAATATATCCGGCGATCCATTTTCTCGCATCGACCTTTTTGCTTCACCAATTCCAGTTCCAAAGGATTCTATTATGCCCAGTGCTTTAAACATATCTCTAATTTCAGGATTTTCAGTGTCACGTTCATTAAAAAATGATCTTTCATTTAAATCACTGATACGAATAGGTGGTAACGGCTTATTATAATTCACAATATTTATCTGTTTTTCCGATATATATATTTGGATTGGTTTACCATTCTCATAATTATTATGAACAATCGCATTAGCGAGGAGTTCTTCCAACGCAACAAATGTGAAATTTTCAATCTTACGATTCTTAGCATCACCGTCAATTCGTAAAACCAACTCATTCAAAAAATTGATATTAATATAATCCAATACCGAATAATATTGTTTCCAAATTGATCCTTTAAAAACTTTAGATTGCATCTTTCTTTTTGTTCCTAACATATCAATAATTAACTCAGTATAAGCATACGGTATAAATCTTTCCGGGTGTTCAGAAAACATAAGAACAGCATAATTTTTCACCCTTTTATCTGTAGGATCATTTTTATCATACAATTCCAAAACTTTAGCCAATTCTTTCTTTTCCAATCTGTCACTAATTTGCCTCGAACTGGTTTTTGATATATATTCCCTAAGTATATCTATATCTAAATCATCAACTGTGGCTCCCGAACTAACAATCGAAGTAAAATGAAAATTAGAAAACTTACGCAACAAATCGTACTCCTCATCAACTCTAGCAAGCCGTGAATCAGACTCAATTCTTACATATCTTCCCGGTTTAAGATTAATTTTCTTATCCCTTTCAGCCTTTTCAGCCACCATAAAAGGACCACCCGTTTGACGCAAAACTATAATTAGCAGATAACTACGCCCATCAATTTTATTTGATAATACCTCAAAGGCAACATTCGGATATAAGAACGATCGTAATGAATTAATCGTATTTTTGCATTTTTCTAAACGCCCTTCTGAAATTCCTTTAATTGGTAACACGGGTATAGATTTATTATTCTCATTATTCTCCTCTTCTATACCAATAAAAATGTATTGAATATCATTGTTGTAATAATTATTGCCATACGCACAAATTGTCTTTAATATTTTATCAAGTTGCAGTTCAGAAGCCTTATACTCTATATATGAGCTTTCTGCAGTTCTGTTCTTAAGTATCCCATTCGCTTGTTTTTTTATCTGAACATAATCCATAGTTTTTTCCTCCCAATCCAAAGAAATTATATCCCAATCCAAAGAAATTATATCCCAATCCAAAGTTTATGTCAATAAAACTTATAATCAAGGACAATTCAATGGGCACAATTACGATTCGTAACAATGCCCCTTGTTTTTAATCAAAAAAATCGCCTTACAGCGATTTTTTCAGACGAACAAATAAAAGGAAAAATGCCACGATCCAGCTTCCTCCTTGTTCATTATTTTTAGTGTATTCAAAAGTATTCAAAATAGTATTCAAAACCGCACAAATATTCGGCTAAAAACCACGTATTTATGCGGTTTTGGAGCATGCAGTTGATGGGACTTGAACCCACACCCACGTAAGTGGACATGAACCTGAATCATGCGCGTATGCCAATTCCGCCACAACTGCAGATTGCAAATGAAATAATATCATTTACACTGTCAAATGTCAAACAATTTAGATATTTCTTTCATTATTAATTATTTAATTTCACAAGATGTCCTACCGGCAGATAATCCACTATTCCGTCCTTATAGAACACATCTACTTCTCCCTCCACAAGAGGCTTGATATATCTTTCAAATTCTCCCGTTACATCGTTGTGTAAGTCATTAATCCATTCTACAGGAACAGGTTTTGCTTTATTCGCTATATCTTTTACAGGTGAGTATTCTATAGTATATTCATATGGAACATCGCTAATTCTTTTAATAACTGTCATAAATCCTGTCTCGCCAAGCTCTGTGAATTCAACAGCCTTGGCACCTAATGACATAGCCTCCTCCAAATCAGTTTTAGAAGCCATATGTCCTGCTGCCCTTTGTAATACATTTATCTCGATTGAGCGTACCTTGACGCCGATTTTTTCTTTTACAAGGTATTCAAGCGCCTTGCCGGCACCGCTTAACTGTGCATGTCCAAACTTATCCTCCGACGCAACTCCGGCAGCGATATAATTACCGTCGGCATCATGGATTCCTTCCGACACCGCAACAATTACATTTTTAAACTTATCTATACATTTTTGCACATCTGATATGAACTGCCCGCTGTCAAATGCTACCTCCGGAAGATATATGAGATGTGGTGCAAATGAGAATTCATTTCTGGCAAGCATCGAGGCGCCGGTGAGCCATCCCGCATCACGCCCCATTACTTCGATTATGGTAACGCTTTGAAGATCATATATATATGTATCATAAGCAACCTCTCTTATGGAAGACGCAACGTACTTAGCCGCAGAAGCAAATCCCGGTGTATGGTCGGTCACAAGCAGATCATTGTCAATAGTCTTGGGGATTCCCGCTATTCTTATACCGCTATTAACAGATGCTGCGTATTCAGACAGCTTCGCAACCGTATCCATAGAATCATTTCCGCCTATATAAAAAAATGCACCTACATTATATTTATCAAATATTTCAAATATATTTTTGTATGCAGATTCATCTTCTCTGTAATCCGGTAATTTATAACGACAGGAACCAAGATACATAGCAGGAGTTGCCGCAAGTCTTTCTATAAAATCATCGGTTGCATCAGATAAATCAAGAAATTCATCACGCAATACTCCCTGTATACCATGCAGTGAGCCATAGATTTTATCGTAATTATTACTTTTATTAACCGCAGATATAACACCTGCAAGCGATGCATTTATCGCAGCTGTCGGACCGCCTGATTGTGCCACGATACAATTCTTTCCCATTCGTCTTCCTCCCCTTACTAAGCCTATTGTTTGCCTGTAGAACCAAAACCGCCACGTGCCTCTCCACTTCTTGCTTCTACTGTTTCAAATACAATCTGTGGCTGATGTTTCTGTATTCTAAACTGACATATCCTGTCATTTACATGAATCTCTGTATCCCTCATTGCAAGCGCAGGCATCATAAGTACATCATCCGATGAATTCTTACCATAAGATTCATCAACTACTCCGATTGAATTAGTCTGTATTATCCCGAAATTTTTAAATGTAGAACTCCTTGGCGCTATGATAAGCTCATAGCCATCCGGAAGACACATGGACACACCGAGATTAATCAACTTGAATTCACCTTTTTTAAGTATTACTTCTTCTGCTGCCCTAAGGTCTATCCAATCCGACTTGCCCGCTATATATTCTAATTTTTCAATCTTATCCGACAGATATGTTATTTTAATAACTTCCTTTTTTTCTTCCATTTTTCAATATTACTCCTTTTATTCAATATCATGATAATTCAGGTATCAAATACTTTTAATACAATTTAATAATCATCCTCTTGCTGTATTTCAAGCGGCTGATCCCAGATAACAACTTCATTGCTTGCAAGTGATTTTTTTACATCTATGATTCTCTGATTTGAAGATCCCCTGAATCTTAACTTTAAATCTTTTAATTCCTCAACAAATTTACCGTCAACCAGTATGTCTATATAATTGACAATTTCTCTTGTCTCAGGCCATTTAACCATCATTTTGTCAACTATATCCTCATCAAATAAATATCCTGTATAGCACCATATATCCTTATCAGGATAGATTTCCTTGGTTTTACGAAGCAACGGCAGAAGTCCCTGTTGATTGACATACTCAAAAGGCTCCCCTCCCAATACTGATAAACCTTTTATATAATCAGGTTTTAGATAATCTATAACTTCATCTATCTCATGCTCCGTGAAAAGCTTTCCATAAGCAAAATCCCATGTCTCAGGATTGAAACACCCCTTACAATGATGTGTGCATCCGGATACAAAAATCGAAACTCTTACTCCGATTCCGTTTGCCACATCTATCCTTTTTATATCTGCATAATTCATATCTTAAGTCTCCCTGACTATTTAATATCTTTAGTCAACAATACCTAAGTCCCGATACTCAAGACTTAGGTATTCATTTTTTGAAAATGTCACTGTAAAATGTCACTGTTAACTATAAATGCAATACTCTTGACTTTATTTCCTTTGTCTTTCCAACATTCCAGAAATTCTCTCCGAGATAACCACAGGTACGTCTTGTAACATTCATCTTGGAATGATCCTTATTACCGCACTGCGGGCACTCCCACTCATTGTCATCGTTTATTATGATCTCACCATCATAATCGCATACATGGCAATAATCTGATTTTGTATTAAACTCAGCATACTGAATGTTGTCATATATAAATCTTACAACTTCTTCAAGCGCCTCAAGATTATTTCTCATATTCGGTATCTCTACATAGGAGATTGCACCGCCTGAAGAAATCTTCTGGAACTGACTTTCAAATCTGAATTTACTGAATGCATCTATCTTCTCACGTACATCTACATGATAAGAGTTTGTATAATATCCCTTGTCTGTCACATCAGGGATTGTGCCAAATCTCTCCTGGTCAATCCTTGCAAATCTGTAGCAAAGACTCTCTGCAGGAGTTCCATATAAGCCAAAACCAAGTCCTGTCTCAGCCTTCCATTTGTCACATGAAGAACGAAGCTTCTTCATAAGCTTAAGTGCGAATTCCTCACCCTTAGGGTCCGTATGGCTTACACCTGTTACAAGCTTGGTAGCCTCATAGACACCTATATAACCAAGTGATATGGTTGAATATCCATCGAGAAGTAACGGGTCAATCTTCTCACCCTTCTTAAGTCTTGCGATAGCACCATACTGCCAGTGTACAGGGCTAACATCCGATGTGATTCCCATAAGAGCGTTATGTCTGCACATAAGTGCTTCATAACAAAGTTCCAGTCTTTCATCAAGTATCTTCCAAAACTTGTCCTCATCACCCTTAGCAAGTATTCCAATCTGAGGAAGATTAAGACTTACAACGCCCTGGTTAAATCTTCCTTCCCACTTGTAATTACCATTTTCATCTTTCCAAGGTGACAGGAATGAACGACACCCCATAGGTGAGAACACATTACCCTCATAATTCTCACGCATCTTCTTGGCAGATATATAATCAGGATAAAGTCTCTTGGCAGAGCACTTAACAGCCATCTTCGTGATGTAGTCATACTTTCCGCCCTTTAAGCAGTTATGCTCGTCAAGAACATATACAAGCTTAGGGAATGCAGGCGTTACATATACACCCTTCTCATTCTTGATTCCCTCTAATCTCTGACGAAGTATCTCTTCTATGATGATTGCATTTTCCTCAATATACTCATCATGAGGATCAAGGTTTAAGAATAATGTTACAAACGGAGATTGTCCGTTGGTAGTCATCAGGGTATTAATCTGATACTGGATGGTCTGAACACCTGAACGAAGTTCATCATTAAGTCTCTCCTTCGCCATATTCTCCAGTATTTCATCATCTATCTTTCCACCGTATTCTTCAACGAGCTTGTTCTTATATTTCTTATAACTTCTTCTTAAATATTTACCAAGACATTTTACATCTACAGATTGTCCACCATACTGTGAGCTTGCAACTGATGAAATAATCTGTGTCATAACAGTACAGGCAACCTGAAAGCTCTTAGGACTCTCGATAAGCTTACCGTTCATTACAGTACCATTATCTAACATATCGCTAATATTGATAAGACAGCAGTTAAATATCGGCTGCAGGAAATAATCTGCATCATGGAAATGAATTGCGCCCTCATCATGTGCCTTTGAAATCTTCTCCGGTAAAAGCACTCTCCTTGTAAGATCCTTTGAAACCTCTCCTGCAATCAGGTCTCTCTGAGTAGAAGCAACTGTTGCATTTTTATTGGAATTTTCTTCCATAACATCCTTATTACGATTCTGGATAAGGCTTAATATGGAATCATCTGTTGTATTGGCCTTACGAACAAGTTCTCTGGTATATCTGTATATAATGTATGTCTTGGCAAGCACGAACTTACGATCATCCATAAGCTTCTGCTCAATTATATCCTGAATGTCCTCAACCAACATTCTTTTACGATTCTTAGCTTCAATCCCCTGTACAATTTCCTCAATTTTCTCATCAGAAATTTTCTCGCATGGCTCCACCTCTGCATTTGCTTTCTGAATGGCAGTAACAATTTTTGAACGGTCATAGGTTACTGTGTGACCATCTCTCTTAATTACCTTCATAACACATCTCCTACATAAATTTATTTAAATTCTCATAAAAACGGAAGTTTATTGATTAAATTTCCCCTGCAAGTTCCCCCTGCAAGAATTCATTATAGCACCGAGTTTTTACTTTGTCCACTAAATATTGTGTTTTTTTGAATTTTTTTATCAATATGTTGTTATTTTTTCATTTTTACCTCAAGAAAATGTGTAAAAGTATGAAAATAATATGAATTAGAATTATTTACTTTATTTTTAATTCAAAATGTGATATATATTTAAAGGATAATTTAACACACAATGAGATGGAAGGGAATATAATTATGAAAAAGTTTAAAAAATTAAGTGGAATCCTCATTCTTACTATGAGCTTAACATTGCTCGGCGGATGCGGACATAAAAGCAATAAGAATATTCTTAATGATATGGTAGACAAATATTCTGCCTACTGTACTTTAGGAGATTATAAAGGAATCGAATATGAGGAAACAAAAACTGAGGTTAATGATGAATTGGTTAATTCACGTGTACAAACCTTGCTCTCAAATTATTCAACAACCGAATATGTAACTACAGGTACAGCACAAGATGGAGATACTGTCAATATTGATTTCGTAGGAAGCATAGATGGTGTTGAATTTGAAGGCGGTAATTCGGGAGGAGCAGGTTATGATCTGACACTTGGTTCAGGAACATTTATTGAAGGTTTTGAGGATCAGATTGTAGGACACAGTGTAGGCGATGAATTTGATGTATACTCCAGATTCCCTGACGATTACACTCCTAATCCAGACTTAGCAGGTAAGGATGCAGTATTCGCAGTTACCCTTAATTCAATTAAGAACACTGTTTATCCGGATTATACTGATGAATTCGTAGCTGCCAATACAGATTATTCAAATATAGCAGAATATGAGCAATCAATACGTGACAGCCTTACAGAATCTTATGCAGACAGTGACAGCACAGCCAATAAAGCTGCCGTAATGGAGACAGCAGTAGGTAATGCGGTTATTAATGAATATCCTAAACAGGAAATGGAAGATTTCATTGATGAGCAGGTTAAATCAGTCGAAGAACAGGCAAGTCAATATGGTTACGATCTTAGTACCTACCTTGCAGCATACTCCTTCACATCCGAGGAAATGTACAGAAATTATATAGGTGATATTTTCAGAGAATATATTGAAGAAAAAATAGTAGTATGTGCTATCGCAAAGGCTGAGAATATTACTGTATCAGATGATGAAATCAAAGAATACAAGCAGAAGATTATGGACAGCTATGGCATAACTGATGAGGATGAGTTATCAGAGCTTTATTCTAATGAAGATGTAATCTATTACACTCTCGCAGATAAAGTTGCTGATTTCCTCGTTGATAATGCAGTACCGAAGGCTGCAACCGAGACCGACGGAGAGTAAATACATTAATACGGCGGTGCGAGGGTATATGAGGTTAGCAGACTCGTCAAACACGGAGTGAGAACGAGTCAGCGTAAGACTTTCATATACGCCACGTACCGCCTTAAAATCAAAGTATACCACATATCTGAGCGACCATTTATTTAGTTATTCACGATAGCTGTTCCGATACCTTTCTCTGTGAAAAATTCAAGCAACAGACAATGTTCTACACGTCCGTCCAGCATATGGACACGGGATACTCCGTTTTTCATAGCTTCAATACAGTTGGAAAGCTTAGGAAGCATTCCTCCGCCTACTACACCCTTATCTATAAAGGTTTGCGCTTCTTCTATAGTCATCTGTGATACAAGAGTTGACTTATCTTCAGGGTCCATAAATACACCTTCGATATCTGTTAAGAAAACAAGTTTTTCCGCATTTAACGCTGTTGCTACGGCGCAGGCTGCATCATCAGCATTTATGTTATAACCATGGAAGTCTTCCTCACTATATCCTATAGGTGCAATTACAGGGATAAAATCATTTTCTATCAAAGTATCTATAAGCTTATGATCAGTCTCTACTACCTCTCCCACATAGCCTATATCTTTTCCGTCACTGTATTTCTTCTTAACCTTAAGTATGCCGGAGTCCTTACCGCTTATGCCGACAGCGCGAAGTCCAAGCTTTTGCATATGTGATACAAGGCTTTTATTAACCTTTGAAAGAACCATCTCGGCAACCTCAAGAGTTTCCTCATCAGTCACTCGAAGTCCGTTTATAAATTCAGATTCCTTACCTATTTTTTTAAGCCATGAACTTATCTCCTTACCACCCCCATGAACAACAATAGGCTTCATTCCGATAAGTTTAAGTAAAGCTACGTCCTTAATAACATTATATTTTAAATTCTCATCAACCATGGCACTTCCGCCATACTTAACGACAACCTTTGTTCCGTTGAATTTTTGTATGTACGGCAAAGCCTCTATAAGTGTCTGTGCCTTTGCAAGTACTGCATCCATTGAATCATTGTTTACCATATTTTATCCCTCCTCTTACGAACGGTAATCTGCGTTTATCTTAACATAATCATAGGTAAGGTCGCAACCCCAGGCAACAGCTTCCGCATCTCCCATATGAAGCTCGCACTCTGCTGTTATCTCCTTTGGCTCAAGTATCTTCAATGCCTCTTCCTCAGAGAATTCAGGAAGCATTCCGCAAGAGATAAGCTTAATTGAACCAGCCTCGCTTACCATGGTTATATCTACCTTATCAGGATCAAACTCTGCACCCGAGTAACCCATCGCACAGAATATTCTTCCGCAATTTGCATCCTTACCGAATATTGCCGCTTTGGTAAGATTTGAAGTGATGACTGACTTTGCAATAATTCTTGCTGTTTCATAATCCGGAGCACCGGTTACATGTGCAGTGAAAAGTCTTGTTGCACCCTCTCCGTCCTCGGCAATATTCTTAGCAAGGAACTCGCAAACCGTATAAAGTGCCTCATAAAACGCCTTGTAGTCATCTGTATTTTTGTCATCTATCACATTATTTAAGGCAAGCCCATTAGCCATAAAAATCACAGTATCATTTGTTGAGGTATCACCATCAACCGAAACCATATTAAATGTCTTATCAATTATGGCACGAAGTGTAGAAAGAGCAAGGTCATAATCAATTTTAACATCAGACATCAGATATCCGAGCATAGTTCCCATATTAGGATGTATCATGCCTGACCCCTTACACATAGCCCCGATACGACAGGTTTTTCCTGATATTTCAAATTCAACCGCAATATCCTTCTTATGTGTATCGGTAGTCATTATGGCCTTAGCTGCATTCTCTGCTTCTTCAGGTGTATCAGACAACTTGCTCGAAAGTTCCTTTACGCCGTCTACAATCTTATCTATAGGAAGCTGAGGTCCTATAACACCGGTTGAACCGCAGATTACATATTCAGGTGCAATTCCCATAGCATCTTTTACAGCATCTGCAGTAAGTTTACAGTTTTCTATGCCCTGCTCACCGGTTGCGGCATTGGCTATTCCTGTATTTACAACAACCGCCTGAGCTGTTTTAGTTTCATTTACAAGCTTCATATCCCATTTAACAGGAGCGGCTTTTACTTTATTTTTTGTAAATGTACCGACACATGTAGCCGGCACTTCACTTACCAGAAGCATTAAATCTCTGTTATCACCTGTCGGCTTAATTCCAACGCGCATACTTGCACATTTATATCCTTTTGCGGCTGTGATGCCGCCGTTTATTATATTCATTTTTTACCCTTCTTTCTATACTTTAATAAATATAAGCAGACTCACAAATATTATGTAAGTACCGGCGACGTCACCAGTCCTGTGTTCTCAGG
Organism: Lachnospiraceae bacterium; assembly: GCA_017449765.1. GTDB lineage: Bacteria > Bacillota > Clostridia > Lachnospirales > Lachnospiraceae > Coprococcus_C. The sequence goes on from JAFTFE010000080.1 coordinate 20,530, forward strand.
AAGTCCTAACATTATATTCATATTTTGGACAGCGGCGCCGGATGCTCCTTTTCCAAGATTATCGAAAATAGCAGTTACACCGATCTGATTCTCATAACCATATACCACAATTTCCAAATTATTAGTTCCTGCCAAAGCATTGGCATATATGGTTCCCGGCTTTTCTTCCTCAAAATCTCTTACCTTAATAAAGAACTCATCCTGATAATATTCCTTAAGTCTCTCACATACTTCTTTAGCTGTCGGTTTACCGTTTAAAAGTCTGCTCTGCAGCATAACGGTAGTTGCCATTCCCTTATAATAATCATCTACTACCGGTAAAAAGCAAGGTGCATAAAGAAGTCCTGTTACCTTTTGCATCTCCGGAATGTGCTTATGCTTAAGTGTGCGTCCGTAGATACCCGGAGCAAAAAGCTTTTCATCCTTATCAGCCGACTCGTAATCAGCTATCATACTCTTACCGCCACCGGAATATCCTGTGAGCGAGTAACATGTAAGCGGATAATCCTTTGGAAGAATCCCCATGCGTACAAGAGGTGCTACCGTGGAAATCATTCCCGTTGCATGGCATCCCGGATTGGCAACTCTTTTACCCTTTGCAATCTTTTCTCTCGTTTCCTTTGAAATTTCAGGAAATCCGTAAACCCAGTCATCATTGGTTCGATGCGCTGTGGAAGCATCTATTACTTTTACATTATCATTTTCAATAAGTGAAACAGCCTCTATAGCCGCCTGATCCGGCAGGCACAAAAAAACGATATCCGCTTCATTTAAAAACTTCTTTCTTTCATCTATATCATGTCTTTTATCTTCCGCTATTTTTAAAAGTTCCAAATCCGTACGTGCACCGATTCGGTCGAAGATTTGTAAACCTGTTGTTCCGCTTTGTCCGTCTATGTATACCTTTGTACTCATAATTATTCTCCTTACTATTAAATAGGATAAACTTTGCTCATTATACAACTGCATCGGTAAATATGCAATATATTTTTAGTATTTTTTGAATATTTTTATTAATTTTCGTATTTTTATACATTTTTATGCATATTTTATGTATTTTATTCATTGTTTTATGCATATTTTGTTAAAAAAATAATTGCATTTATACCTTTGATAGTATATAATCGAGTACAGTGATTTTTTTAAGGAGGAAATTAAAATGAAAGAGAAAGTTATACTTGCATACTCAGGCGGACTTGATACTACAGCTATCATCCCTTGGTTAAAGGAAACCTATGATTTTGACGTTGTATGTGTATGTATTGATGTAGGACAGGAAAGCGAGCTTGACGGCCTTGAGGAAAGAGCAAAGTACTCAGGAGCAGAAAAGCTTTACATACTTGATGTAATAGATGAGTTCTGTGAGGACTACGTTATGCCGGGTGTGAAGGCAGGCTGCGTATACGAGAACAAGTATCTTCTCGGTACATCATTTGCAAGACCTCTTATCGCTAAGAAGCTTGTAGATATCGCAAGAAAAGAAGGCGCAACTACAATCTGTCATGGTGCTACCGGTAAGGGTAACGATCAGGTACGTTTTGAGATAAATATAAAGGCTCTTGCACCTGACATCAGAGTTATCGCTACATGGAGACAGCCGGAATGGACTATGCAATCACGAGAGGACGAGATTGCTTACTGTAAGGCACACGGCATTGACCTTCCGTTTGATGCTTCACATTCATACAGCCGTGACAGAAACTTATGGCATATAAGCCATGAAGGTCTTGAGCTTGAGGATCCTGCCAAAGAGCCAAACTGGGATCACCTTCTTGTACTCGGTACTCATCCTGAAAAGGCACCAGATGAAGCAGAGTATGTGACAGTTAAATTCGAAAAAGGAACTCCTGTTGCCGTAAACGGCAAGGAAATGAAGGTTGCCGATGTAATCCGCGAATTAAACAGACTCGGTGGCAAGC
>JAFTFE010000081.1 GCA_017449765.1 Lachnospiraceae bacterium
CGGTAATTAATTCACAGCAGTTCTTTTTCATGCTGTCAAGGGTGGCGTAAGCCCATCACAACATAAAATATCTACAATTTCCAAGGTTCAAAAGTGCCTTTTTTATTTGTCTCATTTTTTCATACGTCACTTGACACTATCGTATTCGTTCCGTGACAGGTATTCTTTTACATATAATATATCATTTTTATTGGATATATATAACATATCTATGGTATCTAATCAGAATGATATCGCGTAATAAAAAAAGTGTCAACAGTATTGTACCGAAGTGTACAGACTTAATCAGCGATTTGCCAAATTTAGTCCGTATATTTTTTCGAATCTTACAGACTAATTCAGAATTTCATCCGATTTAGTCTGTATTATTCCCCCAAAAATACAGACTAAATAAACACACTACTCATTTTAGTCTGTACTTTTTAAAAAAAAATACGGACTAAATCAATATTTTGCATTATTCAGTCCGTAATTGGTTTACATAAATGCCTATCGCATTTACAAATCTTAAATACGCGCAGCGTGTCGGTTAGAGGGCATGGTATACTTTGATGCTGATAATGCAAGTATTATATGAGTCTTCAAGCTGACCCTTGTTTGACGTGTCTACTTAGCGAATAAAGCAGAAGAAACAGAAATATGGAGAGAGCTTTACATTTATGTAAAAAGCTCTCTCCATATTTCTGTTTCTGAAGGATTTATGAGGTTAGTAGGCCGGCGTCAAACACGGAGTGAGAACGAGTCAGCGGAAGGCTTCATATAATATCTTGCATTATCAGCATCAAAGTATACCATGCCCTCTAACCGACCACTATCCATATAAACATTTAATTAGCTAATCATTGCTCCTGCCGGCATATCTTTCTCAGCGGTCAAAAGTGCAAGGTCTCCGTTGAAGTCCTCAGCGCAAAGGAGCATACCCTCTGATAAAATACCAGCTAATTTGGTAGGTTTAAGATTGGTTATAACAACAACCTTCTTTCCAACCATCTGCTCAGGTGTGTAATAATTCTTAATGCCAGATACAATCTGAAGTACCCTTCCATTTATCTGAACCTGCGAGCAAAGGAGTTTTTTGGAATCCTTGACCTCCTCACAGGATAAGATTTCACCCATTTGAAGTGACATCTTATTAAATTCATCAATAGTAATTTCTTCTTTGGATTTAGCTTCTATAGTTGGAAGAGCCTTATCCTTAGCCTTCTTAGGTTTCTCTTCTTTCACTTCTTCCTCATCAGGCTTAGACGGGAATCTTCTCTCAACCTCATCAAGCATCTTCTCAGTGTCTATTCTTGCAAATAAAATCTCCGGTTCGGAAGTTACTTTATTGCCTGATGGATATAAACCGAAGTTGGAAAGCTCGGTAACTCTTCTCTTCTCAGCATTTAACTGCTTTAAAATCTTCTCTGAGGTCTCAGGCATAAACGGCTCAAGCAATGTAGCTCCGACTATTATGCTCTCCACAAGATTATATAATACAGTATTTAATCTGTCCTTGTGCTCCTCATCCTTTGCAAGTACCCAAGGTTCTGTCTCATCAATGTACTTGTTGCATCTTCTGAACAAGTTAAAAATCTCCGTGATTGCTTCAGCAACCTTGAGCTTGTCCATAGCAGCATTGACCTTAAGTCTGGTTCCGGTTACTACCTGTACCAGATCATCATCGACAGGCTGATGCTCGCCTGCATTTGTAACCACTCCGTCAAAATACTTATTGGACATAGAGATTGTTCTGTTTACCAAATTGCCAAGTGTATTAGCAAGCTCTGAATTAATTCTTTCTATAACTAATTCCCAAGAAATAAGTCCATCATTTTCATACGGCATCTCATGTAAAAGAAAATATCTTACTGCATCTACACCGAATAAATCTACCATATCGTCAGCATAGATAACATTTCCACGGGATTTGCTCATCTTATTGCCTTTGTTATTACCCTGTAATAACCAAGGATGTCCGAATACCTGCTTAGGAAGCGGAAGTCCGAGTGCCATAAGCATACACGGCCAGTAAATAGTATGGAATCTTAAAATATCCTTACCTATCAGATGCAAATCAGCAGGCCAGTATTTCTTGAACATCTCATCACTTGGCCCGTCCACCTTATAGCCAAGACCGGTAATATAGTTCGAAAGTGCATCAATCCATACATAGACTACATGCTTAGGGTCAAAGTCTACAGGTATACCCCACTTAAATGAAGTTCTTGACACACATAAATCCTGCACTCCCGGGAGAAGGAAGTTATTCATCATCTCATTCTTCCTTGACTCCGGCTGAATGAAATCAGGATTGGCATTAATATATTCTATAAGTTTAGGTGTATATTTACTAAGCTTGAAGAAATACGCTTCTTCCTTCGCAGGCTGAACCTCTCTGCCACAATCAGGACATTTGCCGTCTACCAACTGTGACTGCGTAAAGAAAGACTCGCAAGGTGTACAGTACATGCCTTCATACTCGCCCTTATATATATCACCTTGTTCATACAGCTTCTTAAATATTTTCTGAACCTGCTCCTCGTGATCGGTATCAGTAGTTCTTATGAATCTGTCATAAGATGTATTCATAAGATCCCATATACCCTTAATCTGTCCTGCTACATCATCAACAAATTCCTTCGGTGTTGACAGATTTTCAAATGCCTTAATCTCTATCTTCTGACCGTGTTCATCAGTTCCGGTCTGGAATCTTACATCATATCCCACGTATCTTTTGTATCTTGCTATGCTGTCCGCCAAAACTATCTCATAGGTATTGCCTATATGAGGCTTACCCGATGTATAAGCTATGGCTGTCGTAATATAATATGGTTTTTTTGACATTCGCTTGTAACCCTCCTATCCTACTCTCAACTTAAATTTCTGGGTTTCCCTGTCATCATCAACTATCTCGATATTTCCGCCCAGACTTCTTATCTTTCCATCAAAATCTTCGTATCCTCTTAGAATGTATTTTATATCTTCGACAGTACTGAAACCATCTGCTGCCAAAGCCGCAATTACAAGAGCGGCTCCCGCTCTTAAATCCGGAGCAACAAGATTAGCTCCTGTATATTTTTCCACTCCTGTTATTATTGCCGAATTTCCTTCAACTTTAATCCTTGCACCCATACGTGACAGCTCATTTACATATTTGAATCTGTTTTCAAATATACTCTCCGTAATGATACTATTTCCAACAGATAGCGCAAGTGTAGCTGCCATCTGTGGCTGCATATCAGTCGGAAATCCCGGATATGGAAGCGTCTTTATCTGTGTGGAGCGCATTCGTCCATCTGCCATAACTCTTATGGAATCATCATATTCTATAACCGTTGCACCTATTTCTGAAAGCTTGGAAGATACGGCCTCCATATGCTTAGGGATAAGATTCTTAACAAGGATATTACCCTTTGTGGCAACTGCCATAGTCATAAATGTACCGGCTTCAATCTGGTCAGGAATTATAGAATATTCCGTACCATACAGTCTCTGGACTCCACGTATTCTGATTACATCCGTACCGGCACCTTTGATATTGGCACCCATACTGTTAAGGAAGTTTGCGACATCAACTATGTGTGGTTCTTTCGCAGCATTTTCTATAGTGGTCTTACCCTCTGCCAAAACAGCAGCCATCATAATGTTAATCGTCGCACCAACTGTAACCACGTCCATATATACATGGTTACCGATAAGGTTATCTGCCTTAGCTACAACCTTACCTCCACTTACAATATCCACCTTAGCACCCAATGCCTCGAAGCCTTTAATATGCTGGTCTATAGGTCTTAAACCTATATCACAACCACCCGGAAGCGCAACCTGTGCATATTTAAACTTTCCAAGCATTGAACCAAGCAGATAATATGAAGCTCTGATTTTTCTTATGTATTCATCATCGACGCACAAATCAGCGTCTTTTTTTATAGTTCCACCACAAATTGAAACTGTGTGTAAATCTATATATTTAACAGTAGCACCTAATGCTTCTATCGCTCTAAGAAGCACCTTTGTGTCTTCTACATAAGGAACATTCTCTATTATAACTTCATCATCAGTAAGAATAGCAGCCGCAAGAATACCAAGCGCTGCGTTCTTTGCACCGGCGATAGTAACCTCGCCGTCTAAAGGCACTCCGCCTTTAATAACATACTTTTCCATTTCACACCTCTTGACTTTATGTAGTAGTGATATACATAGTCTTACAGATTATACCACAAATAAGTGAGCCAAGCAAGCACGAAGTGCTTATTTGGCTTTTCCCTATTTGTCTGCCTCACAATACATACATCTGTAAACACGGTTTTTCTCGTCTGTAAGCACAAAAATTTGAGGTATATCAGGTTCCACTGAAGTTATGCAGCGTGGATTTTTACATTTTTTGACATTAACTATCTTCTTCGGAAGTGCTAATTTTTTTTTCTCAACCGTCTGACCATCTTTGATTATACTGACCGTGATATTAGGATCGATATAACCGAGCACATCAAGATTAATATTGTATTCCTGATTTATCTTCAAAATATCCTTTCTGCCCATTTTATTACTTGTGGCATTTTGAAGAATCGCTATATTGCAATCTAACTTATCAAGTTTCAAATCATGATATACCTGAAGTGCCTTGCCTGCGGTTATATGGTCTAAAACTATTCCGTTTTGTATACTGTCAACCTTCATTTATACATTCACCCCCAAAAGTGTAAGAATAAGCGCCATACGAACATATTTACCGTTAAGAGCCTGTCTGAAATAGCATGCGCGCGGGTCACTGTCAAGTTCTGTTGAAATCTCATTTACTCTTGGCAGAGGATGCATTATTGAAAGTGTATCCTTGGCATCTTTTAATTTACTCTTATCTAATATGTAAGTATCCTTCAATCTTACATAATCTGCCTCATTGAAGAATCTCTCTTTCTGAACTCTCGTCATGTATATTATGTCGAGCTCAGACATAACTTCTTCCATAGTAGTAACTTCTCTATATTCTATATTATTCTTCTCAAATACTTCTGTGATAATGTAATCGGGAACCTTTAACTCCTTAGGAGAAATTAGTATAAATTTTATATTTTCATATCTTGAAAGTGCCTTAATCAATGAGTGTACAGTTCGTCCAAATTTCAAGTCACCGCAAAGCCCTATCGTAAATCCGCTTAAATTTCCTTTTTCACGTTTAATAGTAAGGAGGTCGGTAAGTGTCTGTGTCGGATGATTATGTCCGCCGTCTCCGGCATTTATAATAGGTACCGGCGACACCATAGAGGCAAGCATAGGCGCGCCCTCCTTCGGATGTCTCATTGCGATTATGTCCGCATAGCAGCCTACCACCTGTACGGTATCTCCCACACTCTCGCCTTTGGTTGCTGACGACGAATCGGCAGAAGAAAAACCAAGTACATTTCCACCTAATTCTATCATAGCAGCTTCAAAGCTTAATCTGGTTCTTGTACTTGGTTCAAAAAATAAAGTCGCAAGTTTTTTTCTCTTGCATGCTTCACTGTATTTATCAGGATTATCAATAATATTAAGTGCAAGATTAATTATATTATCTATCTCCTTTACACTTAAATCTGTTGGGTCAATCAAATGTTTCATTATTACTCTCCCTCTATCTGCAAACATATACTTTATCTGTCGCAAATTTAATAATAATCTATCTATAATAATATTCTAAACATACCCCTGTGTCAACTAAAATGACGGACAAGTTATGATAATTATCCTTTAATTTTTATCATTTATCGTCTCTGTCACCTTAACCTTGTTTTTCGTAAATATTTCCTCTATCCTTTTCTTATCCTCTCTGTCACATATAAGAACATATTGCTTACGGTTTGCTCTTATCTTAAGAATTATTGTACTGTCCTCATTCTCATCATACTGAAGCTTATAGCTTTTCATGAATTCCCAGTCAATGAATGTCGTATCAATAAGTGCTCCCTCTTCGGTTATGCCACTCACTATCTTAGTCTGAAGTATTATATCCAGCACGACACATATAACTGCCGGCATAAATGTATAGTAATGAAAAATTATCATCACCACTGCACCTATAAGCACAATATTAGCAACGATAATCTCATATCCCGTAACCTTATGATGTATCCGGCTGGCAATAACAATCTCTGCCTGTCTCTTTATTGCAGAGATACAGAGCAATACCGAGATAGCATACGCCAAAAACAATATAAACCCCAGAACACTTATCCAAACATCCATAACACAACCCTCATATAACACAGACATCTGCCTGACTAATTAATAAAAACTTAGCCATGTCGGCTGACTCTTATATAGTATGTTAAGACCGTATGCGAAAGTCGGCACTTGGTTTTTCGACCATTACCCTTACTTATAGGATATAGGGGTATTCAAGACACGCTCTCGCTCGGATGCTCTTGTAGCAGTACTAAACTCAAGACACGCGGGAGCGTGCCTTTCGTTAAGTGCTGACATTCGCATACGGTCGTTGAATACCCCTATATCCTATTACGTAAGGGATTATGGTCAAAAACCTTAGTACCGCTACATGAGCATCCGAGCGAGAGCGTGTCTTAACATACTATATAAAAGTCGCCGACATTTAAGATATCATAAATCAGGCAGATGTCTGTGTTATGAATTTTTGATTAATGTGTACATAACTGCTTTTTCTGCGTGACGGCGGTTTTCTGCTTCATCGAGTATCAGGTCAAGATTTTTCATCTCGACACTCTCGGAAATTTCAAAGCCGACATGCATAGGCATATCATGCATAACAACAGCCTTGCTTCCCTCAAGGAAGTCATCATTTATCTGATAAGGCATCATCTTGCTCATAATCTCTGCCTTCTTGTCTGCAAATGCAGGGTTATTAAAGAACTCCATATCAACCCATGTATCCGTGTATAATATGTCCATATCCTTGACATAAGTTTTGGCTTCTTCGATAGACATTGCAGGGTCAAGTTCTACATAATAACCGTCTTTCTTTGCCTCTTCATAAAATGCTTCATCACAAGCAGTATCATTTACAAGCGGTGTAAGCCCGTATAATGTACCTTTCTTCATCTTTGAGAAGAATTCCACCAGCGAATTAAACACATTATTCTTTGCTCCTATGTATAAAAGCTTTACATCCAAGCTTCCGAAGTGTTCTATAATCGTAAGTGCATCAGCAAGTATCTGGCATGGATGATAGGAATTATCGCAGCCGTTTATAAACGGCACGGTTACATTTCTTCCGAATAATTCCACTGTCTCATTTTTCACAAGACGTGCCATGATTATATCAACATTTCTGCACACATATTTTATCTCTGATATAGGTTCTCCAAGCACAAAGTTCGAGTCCTCCCAGAGCTGATTAAAATATGTTCCACCGAGTTCGGTAATACCTGTTGCAAATGATAGAAAAGTCCTCGTTGATGTCTTCTCAAATAAAGAGTAAAGCTTCTTGCCTTTAAGTGACTCACTGTATTTTTCGGGATTTTTCTTCATATCCTGTGCAAGTTCAAGAATTTCCATAAGTTCGTCTGCAGTGAAATTCTTAAAATTAAGCATATTTTTCATTTCTAAATATCTCCTAACTAAATATCCATATGTCCAAAACTACATATTAAACATCATTATATTATATGAACTGATACTTGCTTTATAAATAGCTCTTTAACTTCTCAGCAACATCTGTCTTCTCCCAAGGAAGTTCAATATCTGTTCTTCCAAAGTGTCCGTAAGCTGCTGTCTTCTTATATATAGGTCTTCTTAAGTCAAGCATCTTGATTATACCTGCAGGACGAAGGTCAAAGTTTTCTCTTATGATATCAACTAACTTGTCATCAGCTATCTTGCCTGTTCCAAAGGTATCAACCATAATAGATGTAGGTCTTGCTACTCCGATTGCATAAGAAAGCTGTATCTCACATTTCTCAGCAATGCCTGCTGCAACGATGTTCTTAGCCACATATCTTGCTGCATAAGCTGCTGAACGGTCAACCTTTGTACAGTCTTTACCGGAGAATGCTCCGCCGCCATGACGTGCATATCCACCATAAGTATCTACGATAATCTTTCTTCCTGTAAGTCCACTGTCTCCGTGAGGTCCGCCGATTACAAATCTTCCTGTTGGATTGATGAAGAATTTGGTATTCTCATCAACCAATTCCTTAGGTAATACCTCGTCAAATACATACTTCTTGATATCCTCATGTATCTGCTCCTGAGTCACTTCTTCTCCATGTTGTGTCGACAGTACGACAGCATCAAGTCTTGCCGGTTTACCGTTCTCATCATACTCAACAGTAACCTGAGTCTTACCATCAGGTCTAAGATAAGGAAGTGTTCCATTTTTTCTTATCTCAGTAAGCTTGAGCGCAAGCTTGTGAGCAAGTGAAATAGGATATGGCATAAGCTCAGGTGTTTCATTTGTAGCATAACCGAACATCATACCCTGGTCACCTGCACCTATAGCTTCTATCTCCTCTTCGCTCATGGTATGTTCTCTTGCTTCAAGCGCCTTATCAACACCCATCGCAATATCCTTTGACTGTTCATCTATGGCAGTTATTACTCCACAGGTCTCACTGTCAAAACCGTATTTTGCTCTGTCATATCCTATTTCCTTAATTGTGTCACGGACTATCTTCTGAATATCAACATATGCATTAGTTGATATCTCACCCATTACAAGTACAAGGCCTGTCGTAATGGCTGTCTCACAAGCAACCCTGCTCATCGGGTCCTGCTCAAGTAAAGCATCTAAAACTGCATCTGAAATCTGGTCACACATTTTGTCAGGATGTCCTTCAGTTACTGACTCTGACGTAAATAATAATTTCTCCATTTTTTTCCTCCGTTTTTCTGCGGTAATCTAATCTGAGTATATAAAGAAATCCGACGAGTCGTCGGATTTGAAATGTCATATGCTCAAATCCTCTTATTGCTCGACTACCAGGTTTAATAGTATCGCTCAGGCCGGCACCTTCCGAATGCTCGGGGTTGCCATGGCTTCATAGTCCCTTATGACTCCACCATTCTGAATAAGAGAGTTCTCTTATAAAATATACTCCTACAATACTCCTTATTGTATGTATTGTCAACTATAAATCCGAAAAAAAAACACCGACCCCGCAGCTGTTATGTCTGCAAAACCGATGCTTTTCAAAAGTGGGCCGCCGGGGGCTCGAACCCCGCACACCCTGATTAAGAGTCAGGTGCTCTACCAAATGAGCTAGCGGCCCGTATTTAATTGTGTTCATTCTGTGTTTTCGTAATGAACAAGTGAAATTATATAACAACATTTATATAATTGCAAGAAAATTTTTCATTTTTTTCTATTTTTTTTGCATTTTGTCATTTTGCACGATTTCACACACGGATTATAGCAATATTTTATAATGTTCAGGTTGCGGCTTAGGTTCACTATCATTCTATTTATACCCGGTTTACTGTAAATATATGCATTTATTTTGCTTTTAAGCTTCGAACAGGACATATTATCACGCTTTTAATAATGTTAATATTATATTATTCTGAAAGCAGCATAAGTTGAATAGCTAAATATATGTTTATATTAGCAAGGTCGGTCAGAGGGTATGGTATACTTTAATAGATTATCTGATTAATATCGGCATAATAAAAAGCAGGCAGTTATGCAACATGCAATCAATTTGTTAAATCAGTAATCTCAACATCTCTATATTAACACGAAATCAATGAACTCGCTTCGCTCAGACATATTGATTTCTGAGTTAATATATTCGATGTTTCGATTCTGATTTCACACAAATTGTGCAAATTGTTGCAATAACTGCCTGCTTTTTATCATGCCTAAACAAATAATTGCTATTAAAGTATACCCCCTCTAACCGACACGCTACGCGTATATATATAAACTGGAAGTTGTCTTAGTAAATTATATTGCGAGATTATATGCTATTGCAATTAATCATTATACAATTTTTTGTTATCCATATTGCTACACCGTCTTCATCATTTGAAGCAGTAATTTCATCAGCAATCTTAAGCACTTCCGGAACGGCATTGCTTACGGCTATTCCTTTTCCGCAAAGTTTCAGCATTTCAATGTCATTGCTGTCATCACCAAATGCAACGATGCTTTCGAGAGATATACTGCTCATCTGGGAAAGAACTTTGATAGCAGCAATCTTACCCGATTCCTCAGGCAAAAAAGCATACCAATTCTCAGAACGATAAGATTGAAGCTTACATCCTGTCATGTCAGCGATATCTTTGGCTATTTTTTTGTCAGGAAGTTCCGCCACTATCTTATTGGCTTGGACATTAAGGTGAGAAGAATAGTCGTTATAGACAGCTTTGTGAAGTTTCTCGGATTCTGCTATATGCTTACTGTTCCAGTAAACGCATTTCCCGACAGCTACAGTTATCTCGGAATCAGGAACAGCTTCCAGTAAACATCTGATGATGAGATTGGTTGTATCTTCATCGAATTCGCAGGAATAAATGCATTCATTTCCCGAATGGATAAGTGTTCCGTCTGTAGTAATCTCATAATCAGGTTTCAGCAGATTTATATATCGTTCAGAGCCTATCCAATATCTTGCTGTTGCAATAGCAAATTTGATACCGGAGGCTCTACATTCGGAAATAGCTTGGATAGTCCGATCAGAAACGCTGCCATCTTGTCTTAGTAGCGTATGATCCAAATCAGTAAGCAACATTTTGACCATTTAGGTATCCCCCTATAAATATTTTAAAGATTAACTTTATACAAATCCCAATTTATTTAACTGTTAATATACTAACTTTTACATTTTGTTTTGTCAAATTATATGAGATACAGACATAATACAGGATACACTAAGAAAAAAATAATCGGGATATATAATAAGATTACTTTGCTCATTTTTCGCAAGTATACAGACTTAATCAGTGGTTTGCCAAATTTAGTCCGTATATTTTTTCGAAACTTTCAGACTAATTAAGAATTTTGTCTGGTTTAGTCTGTATTATTTTTCCCCAAATACAGACTAAATCGACATATTACTAATTTTAGTCCGCACTTTTTCAAAAAAACTACGGACTAAATCAATGTTTTGCATTACTTAGTCTGTAATTAGTTTACATAAATGTCAGTAATATTCACAAATCCTATACACGCGCAGCGTGTCGGTTAGAGGGGGTATGCTTTGATTGACCTGGCGGATTAATAGTATAACGGATATGAAAAGGCAGTTATGCCAATGATTCGCACAATTTACATAAAATCATCAACGAGAATTCGAATGGGCTCGCTCAGAAACAGACTGTTTGAGCGTAAGCGAGTTGTCTGTTTCGTGCGAAAGCGCAGAGAATTTGAGTTGACTGATTTAGTAAATTGCTTGCGTGTTGGCAAACTGCCTTTTCATATTCGTGTATATAAGAAAGTATATTGGTCAATCAAAGCATACAATACCCTCTAACCGACCATTACGGTGACATCTCTACTCTGCATATCGGGTTGCCCATACTTGAGAAGCGTTCTTCGTACTCGGTCATTACATTTCCTTCTGCATACTCGGAATTATGCAGGTCATATGTTACGGTCTTTTTGCTCCAGCCTGCTTCATCCGCCTGTTCAAGAGAAAAATCAAATAAGTCCCTGTTATCTGTCTTGAAAGTTACACCGCCACCTTCAGATAGAATCTTCTCATACCTTGCAAGGAACTGTACCGAAGTAAGTCGTCTTTTTGCGTGTCTGTCCTTTGGCCAAGGATCAGAGAAGTTAAGATATATATAGGAGACCTCACCATTGTTGAATACATTTTCAAGATACTCTGCTTCCATTCTGATAAAACGAAGGTTGGGAAGCTTCTCAACCTCCTGCTTTTCTATCGCACGTATCAGCACACTTGAAAACTTTTCAATTCCCACATAATTTATATCAGGATTAAGGCGTGCCATATCCATGATAAACCTACCCTTTCCCATACCAACCTCTATGTGTATCGGATTATCATTTCCGAATAATTCATGCCACTTGCCCTTCATACTCTCCTCATCATGAATGACATATTCATTTTCCGCTATCGCCTCACGCGAGCCCTTGACATTTCTTAATCTCATTTTTTCCTCCGTCTGTTACGTAGTTCTGTTATTAATTTACACAAGATGTTTTTTATTATAGAACAAACCTCGCGATTTTGGAAGATTAATTCTTTTTCTTCTTGTAAAATCACGTATTTTATAGGATAATATTAGAGATAGTTTTTCATAGAAGACTTTTACAAAGTCAAAACTCCTCTTAATATAAGGAAGATTTTATGAAAAGATGTATTATTAAATTTTTAACATTAATAATTATACTTTGTGCATTGATGTCATTTGCACCTGTATCCTATGCTGAGGATGTCACGGACGAAAAGACAACTACCGAATACCCTGAGACGACAGAATACCCTGATGAACCATGGCGTACACCTGATACGGTCGGAGAAGCACAAATCGTTATGGATGCTTCAACAGGACAGATATTATATCAGAAAAACGCTTATCAGAAAATGTATCCGGCGAGCATAACCAAGATTATGACATCGCTTCTGGCAGTCGAATACGGTGACTTTGAAGATACGATTGTAATGTCAGAGAATGCGGTATATGGGATTGAACCGGGAAGCAGCAATATAGCCTTGGATGTCGGCGAGGAAATCTCTTTTGAAGATGCCATGTATGCCGTATTACTTGTATCCGCAAATGAAGCGGCATGGGCAGTAGCCGAAGAAATAGCCGGCTCACTCGAACATTTTGCAATTATGATGAATGAGAAAGCAGAGGAACTCGGCTGTATTAACACACACTTCGTCAACTCACACGGACTTCATGACGAGGACCATTACACCTGTCCTTATGATATGGCTCTCATTACACAGGAAGCTTTAAAATACGACAAGTTCAGAGAAATAACCGCTACGACGCATTATATTATCCCGCCTACGAATCTTGAGGAAGAAGAACGCAATCTGTGGCAGAACAACAAGCTTATAATGGGAGATTCATATCTTTACTATGATTATTGCGAGGGTGGAAAGACAGGATTCACCGACGAAGCAAGAGGAACCTTTGTCGCATGGGCCAAAAAGGACGATATGGAGCTTATATTCGTAACTATGGGCAACTACCCGACCAGAACATCCTATACAGATGCGAGGGCAATGTTTGAATACTGCTTCAATAACTATTCCTACGCTACACCACTTACGGATTACAGTTTCTCTGAAGAAGATATACAGGCTGCGGAGGCCGCATTAAATGATTATTTTGATGGAGAAAATGCCGGAAAGCTTCAGCTTAATGTAGATACGGAGACAGCATTTTTAATAAAAAATGATACCGAAGATGAAATAGTAATTGAATATTCCGCCTCAAATATAGACGAGGATTCCAAACAGGCAGGAGACCTGACCGTATCAGACAATGACGGGAATGTATATATGACCTTTCCTGTCACATATTCAGGTTATGCCTACAAGCCGTATCCGACCACAGAATCGCCGGACGGCTCACAAGAATCTATGACTACAGGCGAGACTCAGACTACGAATTCACCATTTAACATATATGTGCTAATTGCAATAATTTCCACAGTGATAATAGCATTTGCGATACTTTGCATAGTGTTGTTAAAGAAACGTAAATGACTTAATACAAAGGAGATAAACCATGGACAACCATTCAAAATCAGATTTGGAAATCATTCAAACTGCAAACCAGAATATGCTGGATTATTTCAACGATGCTTTTTTAAGCGATCTTGAGGAGATTCAGGATCTTAAGACGCAGGCATTTGAAATTGAGATTAAACTTGATGAGCTTAACAAGACCAAGGATGTCTATGCCTTAAAGTCGGGCTCAAAGAAGAGTGTATTTTCTCCAATTACAACAGAGGGAGAAGAAAACAGTCGAAGCAAGGTAATCGACGACCAGATAAATGATTTAATTGATGTAAGAGATTTGCTTAATGCCAAGATAGTCAATCTTGAGTCCTCGCTTAATATTCTGAAGAAAAGAATTTCCGTATTAAATGATGCTCAGGATGCGATTAATTCGCTGTCGCTCTCATATCAGAAGAATGCTTCGGAGAACGACGAGGATGGTTTTGAATTTATCTCAGACGACACGTCTTCGGATAAGACGACACATGGTTATAACATCCTTATGCTCAATGCATTTAATGACACATACCTGTCTACAATAATTGAAAGAAATATCAAGGAAGGCATCGAGAGCACAAGCCACAAGCTGGATGTCCTCTCTTATCTCCTTGGGACTGACATTTCAAAGGCGAAACTTACACTCAAAGATATACAATATAATATCAAGCGTATGCTCGATTCCACAGAGGAAATCGAAGAAAAACTTTCAAACAAATTTGACTCGGGCAAACCGGTTCTTACACAGCTTGAGGATTATATTATGAGTAAAAGAGACGCTCATCCCGAATATATAATTGAATCGAATATAGAATATACCGACCAGGAGCTTACGCTTCATCCGGTATTCTCGATTAATTTATTCAGACTGCTTGAAACATTTTTTGATAATATATTTAAGCATTCGAATGCCAACAAAATAATATTTAACCTGTCCGTAAGCTCAAATGTACTTAATGCCTCAATTAGCGACAACGGCATCGGCATAGATGGCGACTATATAACCACAAGTCCATGGTACAGTAACTTACATAAGGCTCACGAGATAATCTACTTATTAAACGGCGACTTAAGCATATCGAAGGCAGACGACAAGGGAACAACCGTTAAGTTCAAGTTCCCGATACAGTATTGATAATCAAATGAATATTATACTCATTTGATTGTCATGAAATAAGTTTATGTAATACAGAAGTTATTTGGAGGATATTATGAAAGACAAAATAATTGATTTAATTGCTGAAAGTATTGATGCACTTACAAAGGATGAGATAGCCGAACTTATAGAAATACCGCCTAAGCCTGAGCTTGGAGATTATGCATTCCCATGCTTCAGACTTGCAAAGTCTATGCATAAAGCACCGCAAATAATTGCAGGCGATATCAAATCTTCTATTGAAACTTCTTCTGACGCTTCATTTATAGAAGAAATTCAGGTACAAGGCGCATATCTTAACTTCTACATTAAAAAAGATATATTTGTAAAGTCAATGGTTGACGCTGCATTTGATGATAATTTCGGCTCATCCGATATGGGTGACGGACAAACCATCTGTATAGATTACTCATCTCCGAATGTTGCAAAGAACTTCCATGTAGGACACCTTAGGACAACCATCATCGGCAATTCACTCTACAAGATATTTACAAAATTAGGATACAATGTGGTAAGGATAAACCATCTCGGTGACTGGGGCACGCAGTTCGGCAAACTGATTGTCGCTTACAAAGCATGGGGTGACGAAGAAAAAGTCAAAAAAGACGGGGTCGCAGAGCTTATGAGACTCTATGTCAAATTCCACGAAGAAGCCGAAAAAAATCCTTCTCTTGATGATGAGGCGCGTGCATGGTTTAACAAGATGGAACACGGCGATGAGGAAGCACTCTCGATATGGCAGTGGTTTAAGGATATAAGCCTGATTGAGTACAAGCGTACTTATGATTTGCTTGGTATAGATTTTGACTACTATATGGGGGAAAGCTTCTATCGTGACAAGACAGATAACGTCGTAAAAAAGCTTACGGATGCCAACCTGCTTAAGGACAGCGAGGGCGCTAAGATAGTTGACCTTGAGGAATACAATATGGCACCTTGCCTCATACTTAAAAATGACGGAAGCTCAATCTATGCAACCAGAGATTTGGCTGCCATCTTCTATCGCAAAGAAACCTATAATTTCGTAAAATGTCTCTATGTAACCGGTCAGGAGCAGAAGCTGCATTTTGCACAGGTTTTCAAGGTTGTTGAACTGCTCGGAAATGAATGGGCTAAGGATGAATTAGTCCACATCCCTTACGGACTGGTAAGTCTTGAAGGTGCGAAACTGTCAACCAGAAGCGGAAATATAATATATGCGGAAGATATATTGCTCGAAGCAATATCCAAGATAAAAGAAATAATCGAAGAGAAGAATCCGGATATACCTGACAAGGATGAAACTGCCAAGAAGATAGGTGTCGGTGCAGTATTATTCAATGACCTGTACAATCAGAGAATTAAGGACGTATCATTCAAATGGGAGAAACTGCTTAACTTTGACGGCGAGACGGGTCCATATGTCCAATACACCTATGCACGCTGCGCAAGCATAATAAGAAAGCTTGACAATTATACACCATCCGCAGATATAGATTTTTCAGTATTAACAGATACTGATTCTATGGAATTGCTTAAGGAAGTAAACAGATTCCCGAAGGTTATACAAGATGCCGCTGACAAATACGAGCCTTCTGTCGTTGCAAGGTTTGCAGTTGATGTTGCGCAGGCATTTAATAAGTTCTACAACGCGAACAGAATCAACGTGGAAGAAGAAAATATCAGAAACGCAAGAGTTGCTTTGGTTTATATCACAAAAAAGACTATTAAGGATGCGTTACTACTGCTTGGAATTGAATGTCCTGAGCAGATGTAGTAAAATCACACAACAAATGTATTATCGGATATTTCTTTTAAACGCCATAGCTTTACGGTTCCATTTGGCGTAATAGTGAAGCTAACCTCATCATCAGTCGGGAATACCCTGCTGGTGAATACTGCTTCACCACCATTTACAAAGATTTCCACACTGCTGGTATCAATAAATATTCCAAGATGTAAGAGGGTATTTTCAATAAAATGCTCTCTTACCTCACCAAAATCTGTGTTAAAACGTCTTTTAAGTCCTGATTTATCTGCCGTAATTTTCTTAAATTTGTCATTATATTTTATGGAAAGACCACCTTTGCCCGATAAATCGGTAAAAAGTTTTATCTCAAAATCTCCTCCAGCAACGTCAACAGACATTTCAATTGCACCTGCAAACTTTTCATGACCATCCATTATTTCATCTGCAGATATTTCTTTACTTCTTAAGGATTCAAGCTGCTCAATCGGTTTTTGTATGAGTCTGTCTTTATGTATCGTAAGTTCCCTTGGGAGTGACAAACAGCCCGACCATTCATCCACATCTGTCGGATATACCGATGCCGGCAATCCCATCCATGCCATCAAAAAAGCCTTGTCGTCATTTTTTATATTTGCTGCGCATTGGGCTGCATAAAAATCAAATCCAAAATCAAACACATTAAAATCACCAATCGGCGTAAATGTCAGGTTTTCCCAATTCATTTCTCCGATTATATATATATTGTGATTTGTAACATTTCCTCTTCCCTCAAGTTTTAGATATTGCGGACAAAAAAACAGCACATCCCTGCCACATATTCTCTCTATGGACGGGCATTCCCACATTCCTCCAAAATCCTCATATCCTGTAACTTTAAGTCTTCCGGCGAATTTCCAATCCGCAAGAAGACTCTCCGACTGATAAACCAGGCAAACACCCTTTTCATCGAAGCTTCTTGCTCCTATAATCAAATAATATTTATCAAATTTTTCATTGTATATTATCTTCGGATCTCTTTGATTATCTGTAAAATCAGAAGATGGTGCAAATATTGGTTCCGATAATTTTGAGATTTGTCCATCATTCTTAAACTCTGCAGCACAAGTATACGGTATCCTCGTTCCATCATCATCTATATGATTGCCTGTATAAAAAAGATACACAGCATCAGAAATTTCGATAGCTGAACCTGAAAATACACCCTTATTGTCGTATTCCGTATCAGGTCGTATTGCAAGCCCCATATTTTTCCAATTAACCAAATCTTCGGAAACAACATGATACCAATGCTTCATACCATGCACCGCACCCCATGGACACCATTGATAAAACAAATGCCAAATTCCATTACGGAATATGAAGCCATTTGGATCATTGAGAAGTCCTGTAATTGGTTGAATATGATAGCTCTGCCTGTATTCAGAGTTCACTACCTTCTCATGCATTTCGCTTATCTCATCAGGATTATTTAAAATTCTGTATAATTCTTTCTCAGTCCATTCCTTCAAAATAATTCTCCGTTTTTATCATTAATTTCTCTTAACAAGCCCTTACAGCCATACTCTATATCATCATATGTCACATCAAAATTTCCCGTATACCAAGGATCAGCTATATCATCCTTTCTGTCAGTATGTTCCAGCAGAAGCGACACCTTACCCTCCGGATCCGAGCCAAGTATACGCATAATATTTCTTAGGTTCCACTCATCCATTCCTATTATATAATCATACTTTTCATAATCCGA
Source organism: Lachnospiraceae bacterium (assembly GCA_017449765.1). Lineage (GTDB taxonomy): Bacteria > Bacillota > Clostridia > Lachnospirales > Lachnospiraceae > Coprococcus_C. The sequence continues at coordinate 18,264 of JAFTFE010000081.1, forward strand.
CTTCTTAAGCTGCACCGCCCGATGCGGAAGCACCGGGATATTCATCTCTCGCATCTTCTTCACAGTTCCACGATGTGGCGGATTGCCAATCTCTTCTGTGGAAGTAGCCGCCGAATCTATATAAAATTTGTCTGAAATACCTGCCTTATTGACCATATCCTGCAGCACGAACTGCGCCATCGGGCTGCGGCAGATATTGCCATGACATACAAATAGTATTTTTATCATTAAATAAAATCTCCGTTATTCCTTGATTTTGCTTGATTTGTTTAAGTATTTATCTTTCCTTATGATTGCATAATTTGATGTAAATTTGCATATTTATGCTATCAAAAGGTATAAACTGAGGTATAAAATATTTGGTTTTATACCTCAGCATTTTATGTGATTTTTAAACGTATTTACATAGCATATAGTCTTTCAACTTCATTTCTTGCATCCTCATAATTGACATGCGTATAAATATTGAGAGTAACGCTTATATCAGAATGTCCCATAAGATATTGCAGTGTCTTCGGATTCATTCCTGACTTTGCCATATTTGAACAGTATGTATGCCTGCATACATGAGGCGTAACAACCGGCATCTGGACTTTATATATTTTATTATATTTATCCCTGATGTGCTTAAAATAATGTTCCCAATGAAGTGCATACATGATACCGCCATCTTTATCAAAATATAAAAAGCCCGATTTACCATCAACTATGGGCTCAACCTTAGGCGGTTTCCTGTTTCTAATTATATTTTCAAAGCAAGCCTCAACATCCGGTGTCATAGGAATTATTCTTTTACCACTTTCCGTCTTTGTTTCTTCAATGTAGTATCTGTATTTATTGGCAACATAATGTTTTTGAAGCTGATGGTCTATATTTATCAGATGATTCTTAAAATCAATATCTGAGATGGTTAATCCGCAAAACTCTGATATTCTCATGCCCGTCTTAAATAAAATATAAATGCCCTCATAATATCTCGAGAAATGTTCGTCTTCCTTTACAAACTTGAGGAATTTCCTTTCTTCCTCGCGAGTAATAGCTTCTCTTCTGACACTATCATTGACAACAACTTCCACAAGCTGAAATGAAAATGGATTTTTACGAATAAGATCATCATCTACAGCCAGCTGAAATGCAGGTCTTAGAACTCCTCTTATTGAATGAATGGAGCTATAGCTTCTTCCATCCTTTTTCTGTAATTTTATCAACCATGTTTTTGCGTCAGATATTCTTACCTTGTCAATTCTCGTCCTTCCAAATGAATCATTTTTTAGAACATTTACAACGGTTCTATAACCTGATTTTGTCGTAGGTCTGACTCCTGTCTTTGTAGCAATATATTTTTCGACAAGCTCAAGCACCGTCATATTTCCTCCATTTGACACAATATGGTCAAACAAATCCGCTTGTATCTGTTTTTCCATCTCTCTTAGAGAAAGCGTCTTTTTCCTGCCTTGCGGTGTAGCGTCATTATGATCCAACCTTAAACTATAAACCGCTTTTTCTCTGCCGTCAGAATCAATATATTTAAATCTATACCTTCCATCCGGCATCTGATACTCTCCGTTATGTAATATACGTCCTTTCTTATCTCTCCTTTTTTCACTCATATATTCAGCCTCCTTTAAATAAAATTTTAGGAGACCGTCTTGGGTAATTGAATCTTATCACAAGATGGTCTCCTATGCTATAGGCAACATTAAATTATTTTCAAATTCTATACAACTGTCGAATTATTCAAATACTCCTCAAACTTAATTCGTTTTATTCTAACATGAGAACCTATCTCTAAAATAAAATCTGCATTTGGATTATCTTTAATTATGCCATATAACCTTTTTACACCTATCCCATAATATGCCGAAGCCTCCTCAACACTAAGGGAGTATTTTCTCCACGTGGGAATTTTATCCATAGCTGTCACCCCTTTCTTCTTGATAATTTCCCTTTTAATATGTTTTTGCACCTTCATATCACAATAAACATATTACAGATAAAGATTGGGAAATTCATCATGGTGACAGTCGGAAATATGTCGGGAATGATGTTTTTTGATTTTTCATGATTTTTAATTATAAGAATTTCTGATAAATATATTTTTGATTTATTTATAGAGCAAGTTTCGCACCGTCATACAAAAACCCTGTTTTTGAGAGACAGCGCTTTATAAAACTTAATGGGGATGCCCCATACCCCTGAGTAATGAAATCATTACTTTTGAATATTCCGCGGTCATAAGACCGCCTATCCGGACGAGCGGTACCGCGAGTCCATGACAATGATACCGCTAATCCGTAACAGCGTACCGGTTCTACAAGGAATGCTTTGATAGCAGTTCTCTCATGTTAGTAGTTCCGGA
>JAFTFE010000082.1 GCA_017449765.1 Lachnospiraceae bacterium
ATGCCTTATCAGGAGGGTATGCATATTCGGAAGCACAGGCTGCAAAAGCAGCCGAGATTGCGGAACTAAACATAAGAAACGAAGTATACAGCTACCTTGAACCTAATATTGACTTGAATTATACAGGTGGAGTATCAAGTCCGGAAGAACTTGGGATGCTTGGTAAGGGTGGAAGTGGCTCTGATTTAGATGGAGTAAGGATAATAAATAAAAAATATGCAGGTAAAACGTTCAAATTAAGTGGAGATTTAGGTGAAAAGTATCCTAAAGGAGTAAATTTTAGTAATGAAGGATTTCCTGATTTTGAACCATACAGTATAAAAAAAGTTACTATAAATAATCTTGAAGGTGATGCATATTATGATTTTATAAAGGCAAATGAAGCTGTAGGATATTCAAGTACTCCTACGGGATATACATGGCATCATGTAGAAGATGGAAAGACCATGCTGTTAGTTCCTAGTGATTTACATGGTGCAGTAAGGCATACAGGAGGAGCTTCGCTAATTAGAAAAGGAATAAGACCATAGGAAGGAAGAAAAAATGATTATACCAGGAATAGAACAAATAAATGGAATTTGGAGGGGAAAAGTAAATTTAAATTCATGGAATAAATTTTTCGGTGATAATCTAGTTATAGAATTGAATATTGGTGGGGATAAGAAAGTTAATAATCTTGAAATTAGACATAAAGAAGCATATGAGTATATTTTATACAATCAAAGTGAATTATTAGAAAATATATTGTTGTCATTGTTATCAGAATATTCAAATATGCAAGATGAATATGGATACGACGATGATGAGATTGATAAATATATGCCAAGTGTTAATAGTATTCGTGATTTCAGTAAGCTAATGCTTCCAACGCGTATTTATATTTTAGATATTGAAAAAGACAATTGGGCGTATATTGGTTTTTCTTTTTCATGTTCTTGGGATGATGAACATGGATATGGAGTTATGATGCATAAGAATCGTGTAGTAAAGATGGGAGGCGAAGAAATTGCCTTTTTATCATGGGTAGCTAAAGAAGATATATAACAATGGAGTAGTTTTATTGAATGTCGATACTTTAGCACTACCACCCCTCCCCCTCAAAGCCAACCAACTAAATCCAGCCACAATCCCGAACCCGAATCGTCTCTGTGCGTAGCAGATGATGTCGATGAGGGTGAGGGTAGCGAGTTACGGAAGTAACGAGCAATATATAGCGTTTTTAGCCCCAGTTGGGAATATATAAGAAAATTGTTTAAAGGCATTTAGAGCTTAGTTCCTTGTTTTTTAGTATTATATATGATAAAATCAAAGGATAAAAGTATAATGTCGATAGTATATTATTGATGTGTACTAAATGAGGAGGAATTAGAATGAGATGTAATGTATGCGGGACAGAAAATCCTGATGGATTAAGTGTATGTAATGCATGTGGTGCACCGCTTATAGCACCGGTACAGAATCAAAACGAGTCTGAACAGGAACAGCCTGTTGTACAGGAAGTTAAGCCTGAACAGCCACAACCGGCACAAAATCAACAATCACAGTACGGACAGCCACAGGGGATGCAGAATCAGTTTGCTCAGCCACAGTACGGACAGCCACAGGGGATGCAGAATCAGTATCAGCAGCCACAGTACGGACAGCCGCAGGGAATGCAGAATCAGTATCAACAGCCACAGTACGGACAGCCACAGGGGATGCAGAATCAGTATCAGCAGCCACAGTACGGACAGCCACAGGGGATGCAGAATCAGTTTGCTCAGCCACAGTTTGCTCAGCCGCAGTTTGCACAAAATCAGTATGGACAGCCACAGGGGATGCAAGGACAGTATAATATGCCGCCTAAGGAAAAGAAACCTTTGTCCAAAGGTGCCAAGATTGGTATTATTTCCGGACTTGCCGCAGTATTATTAATTGGAATATTCTTCATATTTATATTCCCAATATTAACAAGAGCAAAGCTTGGTGGATCATATGTATATGAATCATCATATGGCGATGAATATTATTTGTTTGATGATGGTGTATATGTAAATTATGAGATAGAAGGTTCAGATGATAAATACTATTATAGTATAGGTACATATACTGTTAAGGATGAAACTATTACATTAAAAGAACTTGATGGAGATGAAAAGACTTTCAAATTTAATGCTAAGAAAAATATAGTTACTGATGATTGGAAGGATGATTTTAAATCAAGTGATAAAAAGGCAAAGCTTGACACAGATATAAGCAAGGATTACTTAGATGGTCTTGAAGATACTATAATATCAGCATCAAATGCTGCTCTTAAAAATTCAGATGTATATGAAGAAGCAACATGGTATGGCAGTTATTTTATATATCAGGATGATCTGAAGAATCCATATACAGATTTTGAAGAAGAACTCGCAAAGCAGCTTAATTACAGTTCATCTAATGAATTACAGTTCCTTTTGGAAGAAATGGATTTGGCATTTGATATAAGTGTTTCTTCATCAGGAGTTGTAACTGTTGAAATTTACTAAAAATGATAAATAATATGAGAGGAAAGCTATGATTTGTGGCATATGTGGGGCGAATAACCCGGATGAAAATTCTTATTGTAATGACTGCGGAGCTAAGCTTATAACGCCGCCTGTTTCATATCAGGAACAGCTGCAACAACGATTACGAGCAGGATTTAATCAAGGTCAGGAAAATCAGCAGACATATAATATTCAGAATCAAAGCACAATGCAGTATACACAACCGGTTAGGCAGCAGCAGATGGTACAGCAATCACCACAATATCATAGACCGGTACAACAATTAAATGTTCAACCGCAGATGGCTCAGATGTCTTTTCCACAGCAAAATATAGGTCAGCCTAATATTAGTAAGAAGAAGGGAAAAGCAGCAGGGATAATAGCAGTAATTATTATTTTGCTTCTTATCGCAGGTGCACTTTTGTTCTTCTTACCGCTTCTGATAAATGGCAGACTGTCAGGAAGATACTACAGTAAGGATTCTGATGCATACATTATGTTCGATGATGGAGTATATGCTGTTTATAGTAATAATGGCGGGCTTGAATTCGGTACATATGAATTAGACGGCGAAAAAATTATCTTCACTGACTTAAATGGCAGTAAGGATTATGGTACATTTAATAAGAGAAAAAATACGGTGGAATATGGCTACAATTTTAAGTCTGATAATAAGAAGGCAGGCTTTGACACGGATATAGATAAGGAATATTTAAATTCTTTAAAGTTCAAAATTGAAGATGCTGCAGAGGAAGCATTGGAGGAAGAAGCTGCATATAATGATGCCAGGTCATGGAACAGTGATTATTATATTAGCGGTGATATGCTTGAAACCTCAGATATGGAATATATAATTACATTTGCAGATTGCCTTGGTTACAGCAGTGATGATGTCTTAAGTTATCTGCTTAAAGAAAATTACATATCCTTTGATTTGGAACTTAATATCGAAAAAAATGTAGCAAATGTAGAGTTCTATTAAGATTAAAAACAGTACAGTCAATTGCGTTAGGCAAATGACTGTACTGTTTTCATTTTTTCAGGAATGTATCCTATATAGTAATAATTTATTTAGTCAACAACCGGAAGAGTTGCAAATGAAGCCTGTAATTCTTCATCGGTAGGGATATAATCATCCATTTCGCCGTCATGGAACTTCTGATACGCAACAAGGTCGAAGTAACCGGTTCCGGTAAGACCGAATACGATGGTCTTTTCTTCGCCTGTCTCTTTGCACTTTAACGCTTCGTCTATAGCAACCTTTATTGCATGTGAGCTCTCCGGAGCTGGTAAGATACCCTCTACTCTTGCGAACTTCTCAGCAGCTTCAAATACTTCTGTCTGAGGAACTGATACAGCCTCCATCAGACCGTCATCATAAAGCTGAGAGAGTGTGGAACTCATACCATGATAACGAAGACCGCCTGCGTGGTTTGGAGCAGGGATAAAGCCGCTTCCCAACGTATACATCTTAGCGAGAGGACAAACCATACCTGTGTCACAGAAGTCATAAGCATATTTTCCTCTTGTAAAGCTTGGACATGATGCAGGCTCAACTGCAATGATACGGTAGTCAGCGCCGTTTTTAATCTTTTCACCCATAAATGGAGCTATAAGACCACCGAGGTTTGAACCACCTCCGGCACAGCCGATAATTATATCCGGTTTGATGCCGTATTTGTCGAGTGCTGCTTTAGTTTCAAGTCCTATAACAGATTGATGTAATAAAACCTGATTAAGAACGCTTCCAAGAACATAACGATATCCCTCTGTAGTAGTTGCAACCTCAACAGCTTCTGAGATTGCACAGCCGAGACTTCCTGTTGTGCCCGGATGTTCTGCGAGAATCTTCTTACCTATTTCTGTTGTGGTAGATGGTGATGGAGTTACATTTGCACCGTAAGTTCTCATAACTTCACGGCGGAATGGTTTTTGCTCGTAAGATACCTTAACCATATATACCTTACAATCCAAGTCAAAGTATGAACAAGCCATAGAAAGAGCTGTACCCCACTGACCGGCGCCGGTTTCGGTAGTAACACCTTTTAAGCCCTGCTTCTTGGCATAATAAGCCTGTGCTATGGCTGAATTAAGCTTATGGCTTCCACTTGTGTTATTTCCCTCGAACTTGTAATAAATCTTCGCCGGAGTCTGAAGCTTCTCTTCAAGACAATATGCACGTACAAGAGGTGATGGACGGAACATCTTGTAAAAATTAAGTATCTCCTCAGGTATATCAAAATAAGGTGTTGTATCGTCTAATTCCTGCTTAATTAAATCTTCGCAGAAGACAGGCGCAAGTTCCTCTGCTGTCATAGGCTGGTGTGTGCCCGGATTAAGAAGAGGTGCAGGCTTATTAATCATATCGGCACGAAGGTTATACCAAGCCTTTGGCATCTCTGATTCATTAAGATAAATTTTGTACGGGATTTCACTCATAGTTTTACTTCCTTTCTTTTTTATAATATTAACAGTTACTTTGTATGGTATGCCTATAAAGTAAAAAAACCTGTCCAAGCAAATTACTTTGCTGGGACAGGATAAAAATCATTCCTGCGGTGCCACCCGGCTTGCCGTGCTACGACCACTTTGTGCATACCTTTATATGCTGACATTTGTTTACGAGGTGTCGTCCCCGTCTTGCATACTGTGAAGCTGTAACTTCATTTCAGCTCGCCCTCAGAAGTCCATTCAGTCTTACATTCTCTGCTGTGCTTCCACCATCCACAGCTCTCTGGGAAAAAAGCGGTAAAACTTACTTACTCTTCTTCAACGGTTTAGATAAAGTTATCATAATATTTAACGGTTGTCAAATGTTATTTTTTAATATATCAATTTCTATTTATCTATTGATTTATATAAACGAATTATATATTATTGAGATAGTAATTGATTGTAACATAAGGGGAGGAATGACATATGTGGATTGGAATTGTTATAGCGATTATTGTAGTTATCGTTATTTTAATAATTGCTATGTATAACAGCTTTGTAAAGCTTGATAACAAAGTAAATGAGGCGTTTTCAACTATGGATGTCTATCTTGTAAAGCGTTGGAATATGATTCCGAAGCTGGTTGATGTGGTTAAGGCATATGCTGCACATGAAAAATCTACATTTGAAAGCTTGGTAAGTTTAAGAAGCGGTTCGTATGAAAGTATGTCAGAAAATGATAAGATAAAGGCTAATGTTGAGCTTTCAAAGGGGATAAATAAGATGATGGCAGTTGCAGAGGGTTATCCTGAACTTAAGTCCAGCGAGAATTTTATTGATTTAAGCAACAAGCTTTTTAAGATTGAGGATGAGATTGCCAATTCCAGAAAATATTATAACGGAGTCGTAAGGCTTTTTAATAATAAGACGGAAACCTTTCCGGGCAATATATTTGCGAAGCTTTTTGGGTTTTCTTCAAAGCAGATGTTTGAGGCAGAAGGCTTTGAAAGAAATGATGTGGGGATAGATATTTAGTTTAAAATGATAGAAGCATTTTACAAGAAAAGGGGAGATTGTTATGAGGAGAATTATTAAAGTAAAATGGATTATACCGGCTTTTCTTATTGCGATTTTTATATGCATTTCTCTTACATATACTAACTCATATGCGGCAGATGATGACGGGGCTGATGAGGGCGTGGCAGGATATGAGAACTATACTCCAAGTGAAGATCCGTATTATGAATGGTATGATTATGTTATAGACAGGTATTATGTTGATATTGTTGTAAATGAAAACAACCGTCTGGATATTACAGAGACGTTGGTTGTTTATTTTAATGTTCCAAAGCATGGAATATACAGAACGATTCCTCTTAAAAATACAGTGGTAAGACTGGATGGCTCAACCTCTAAAAATCGTACTCAGATTACCAATATAAAGGTAAATAATGAATATGAAAAGCAAAGAGAAAATGATTCTTTAAAGCTTAAGATAGGCTCACCCAATGTAACGGTTACAGGTGCGCAGTATTATACAATAAGCTATACATATAATCTCGGAAAGGATCCTATGAAGAATTATGATGAGCTTTATTATAATATCATAGGTCCCGAGTGGCAGGATACGGTTATCGGAAATGTATCCTTTACCATTACAATGCCTAAGGATTTTGATGCAAGTAAGCTTGGCTTTTCAGCAGGTTATGAGGGTAGTACCGATAGCAGCGGGATTGTTTATTCGGTTGACGGAAATGTTATAACAGGAAGCTATAACGGAAT
>JAFTFE010000083.1 GCA_017449765.1 Lachnospiraceae bacterium
AGATTCCATGTTATCTTTAGAAAGATATCGAATATAGCTTTGTTAGTGTTATTCATTATAGCCGCTATTCTCTCGGAATTTGTATGTATAAATTCATTCAAATCCTCAGCAGTCTGTATCTTGTTAAGCATCATAAATACAGACATTTCGTCATCATAGGATAGAAGTTTATCATTTGTATAATCGTGGATGTTTACAAGCTTGTATTTAAAATCCGGTATATAATCCTTGAAGATTTCGCTCATAAAAATCTTGTCCTGTAAATGCAGGTCTGCTGTCCATCTGTTGGCACCTTCATAGTAAACTATGGGAATAATTGGCGGATATTTGAAGTCCTTATTGCGCGGATTGCCATACTGCCCATCTTTCTGCTTCTTGCCATATGAATCCCATATAAGCGTCATATATTTAAGCATCTGCATAGCTACATTATAATCCACATTGCTCTTATGTTCAATAAGTGAAATAATATAAAGCGGAAAATCCAAGTTTTTAATTTGTATGCGTTTAACTGTATCGGTCTCAAATTTTATGCCAAGATATGCCTGATATATATCAGTTTCATCAATTATATCTTCAGGCTGTATATTTTTGAATAAATCTATGTCTATGAAATCTCGTAGAAACTGCGCACACATAATATGATTTTGAAATATAAGACGGCTGTTAATATCAGGAATTTGTCCTTTACTAATATCTTTGAATAACTCAGTATTATCGTGAGATTTATCATTTGTAGGATTAATAATATCATTTTCGTACATTAACTTAATCCTCCGAAGGTATTTAATTTTGTAAGCAAGAGGGTATTTTGGAAAATGGGTGGGATTTTGAGAATGAAACTTGCTTATATATAATTTTATGACAATATATAACAAAATATGACAAAAGAAAAATAATATTTTGAATACTATTCTCAGCCTTCAAACATTGACATTACGCATTTTAAGTGTTAGTATTTATTGGTTAGTTATATGGAACTAACTAATAAATACTATTTCTATTTAAAATTCTACTAAATATATATTACACAAAAATGTAATGATTAATTAAAAGGAAAGGATAAATATATGTCACGAAAAATTGTTGAATTCAAGGATGTACTTAAGGAATACGGTGAGGGTGATGGTAAGCAGATTGCGGTTAATCATATCGACTTTGATATAGAGGAGGGCGAGTTTGTCGTTATACTCGGACAGTCGGGTGCCGGCAAGTCCACCGTGCTCAATATGCTCGGAGGTATGGATAAGCCGACAAGCGGAAAGGTAATTGTCGATGATGTTGAGGTTTCGGCTATGAATGACAAGCAGTTGTCAGATTATCGTGCCGAGAAGGTGGGATTTATATTCCAGTTTTATAACCTTCTGCCAAGTCTTACGGCACTTGAAAATGTTGCACTTACCAAGAACATAGTCAAAGACGCTCTTAATCCTATGGAAATGCTTGAGAGAGTTGGTCTTGAAAATCATGCGAAGAAGTTCCCTGCACAGATGTCGGGCGGTGAGCAGCAGAGAGTGTCAATCGCTCGCGCGCTTGCGAAGAATCCTAAGATAATACTTGGTGATGAGCCGACCGGTGCGCTTGATTCGGAAACCGGTGTGATGATTCTTAAATTATTGATTGAAATGTCAGAGAAATACGGAAATACAGTTATTCTTGTTACGCATAACGCAGACATAGCCAAGTGTGCGAACAAGGTTATACGTATGAAGAATGGAAAGATAAGAGAGATAGTTAAGAACGACGCTCCTCTTTCGGTTGAGGAGGTTGAGTGGTAGATGCTGTTTAAGAAAATGCTCAGAGAAATGGGACATAATGTCGGACAGTTTTTCTCTATATTTTTGCTTTCATTTCTTGCTGTCTTTATATATTCTGGATTTGAGTCAAATGTAGTCGGAAGCGGCAGGGCTGTGGAGGAATTTCACGATAAAACCAATGTTGCTGACCTATGGGTGTATAGCGAAGGTTTTACTCAGGAAAACTTAGAGGCTGTACGTAATCTTGATATAGTCAGTGATGCACAGCTTAGGACAGAGGTAACCGGTACTGCTCCTGATTTTGGCGGAGCACAGACAGACATATATCTCGAATACGAAAGTTTTGTAATAATGCCGCTTGCAGCAGAGGGAGACGAATTCATACCATCCGATGGCTATAATGAATCAGGAGATAATCTTGGAAAAGAGGATACAAGCAATTACCTCTGGCTTAACAAATCCTTTGCAGACCAGTGGGGCATAAAGGTCGGTGATGATTTCACTGTTGAATATAACGGCATTACATTTACGAGAAAGATAAAAGGTCTTGTAATGACGCCGGAATATGAATTTACAAAAGCTGAAAAGGATGCAGATGTTAATCTGAAAAATCTTGCTTATGTGTATATGAGTTATGATGCATTTCCTTTTAGAGATTATATAAACCGACTCATAGAGACTGAGAAGATTACGGCGAAGTCTCTTGCAGAAGATAGTGATATACTTGATGAGAAAAAGGAAGAACTTGAGGCATACGGTATAGACATTGAGAGCCTTGACAAAGATACGCTTCTTCAGATTGTGGAGAATATGAGTGACGAGGATATAAGGAAGCTTGTGCCATATTCAACCATGCTTATAGCGCTTACGGATGATGCCGGGAATGCTGATGTTAAGGATAAATCCGGCAATGTAAGCGTAGCTATGTCGTATGAGAAGGAAATTGCGGATGCTATAGATAATAATTATGCGGTTATGATAGATGCAAAATCCGTGCCGGGTATAGAACGGGTGAGGGCAGAGCTCGAGCAGCATGATATGTTTTCTTATACATTTGCGCTTATATTCCTTATTGTTGCGGTTTTGGTAATTTCAACAACCATGAGCAGACTTGTGGAAAGACAGAGAACTCAGGTCGGAACTTTAAATGCTCTTGGATTAAAACGATATAAGATTTCTCTTCATTATATGGGATACAGCTTCTTTGTATCCTTCCTTGGCGCCATAATCGGTCTTATACTCGGTCCGGTTTTGGTAGGCAGCCTGATGATTGAAATGATTATGGAATGGTATGTAGTACCTGACGTGGCAACAGCTGTTAATTACAAATTCTATATAGTTGCCGTAGCAGTTGTCTTGTGCTGTGTGCTTGCTTCATTCTTAAGTTGTAACCGTCTGCTTAAGGTGCCGCCGGCAGCAGCTTTAAGACCTGCTGCGCCGAAGAAGCCTAAGAGAACAATATTCGAGAGACTTCCGTTTTGGAATAAACTTGGATTTAGCACACAGTATAACCTAAGAGATATTTCCAGAGCGCCTATGAGAGCGATAATGGGTATAATAGGCACGGCAGTCGGTATGGTGCTTGTGGTTTATTCCTTTGGATGTAAGATATTGGTTGATGATATTGTTGATTGGAATTTTGATAAGATTCAGAACTTTGATTACGAGATGGTTTTATCAGAGGATGAGAACGCAAGTTATTTTGATAATATCGCTGATGAGGTTGACGGAGAGCTTGTGATGCTTGACAGCATTGAGATTTCCAAGGTTAAGAATGCTACCGCTGCGGACAAGAGCAAGCAGGTAATAACTGTTTTAGAGGGCAAAGGTCTTTATAATATAACTGACGAGAAAACTAACGTGACAAGTGTTGTACCGGGTACAATCTCCATAACCAGCAGACTTGCAAAGACTATGGGCATAAAGGTCGGAGATACTGTCTACTGGCACATTTATTCCAAAAATACATGGTATGAAAGTAAGGTAGGAAGTATAAGCAGGAGTCCTGAGACAGCGGGTATAGTTATTTTAAGAGAAGACCTTGAGGCACTTGGTTGTGAATTTACACCGAGCATACTTGTGACAGATAAGGATGTCAAGTCCTATGAGAGCAGAGATGGTATCAGTACGGTATATGAAATGTCAGAGCTTAAGAGGATTTTTGTCGAAGGCTATGAAGTCATCAATATGCTGTTTTATATGATGATGGCATTCTCACTTATAACAACTGTAGTTGTGCTTTATAATTCCGGAAATATTTCCTTCCATGAGAGACTTAAGGAATTTGCAACACTTAAGGTTATGGGACTGTCATCAAGTAAGATAAGGGGCATTCTCAATCAGGAGAATATCTGGCTTTCGATATTGGGAGTTATTGTCGGAGCGCCTTTTGCAAAGCCGTCTCTTATTGCCATGATGAACAGCAACGGTGATAATTTCGATTATTACATTGATGTGCCGGTATATCTTTATATTCTGAGCGGAGCATTTGTACTTTTCGTAGCATTTTTGGTAAGCTTTATGTTCTCGAAGAAGATTAAGAAGATTGATATGGTGGAGATACTTAAAGGTATGGAATAGAGAAAGTAAATGTTTATATGGATAGTGGTCGGTTAGAGTACATCGCCCTCTAACCGACACGCTGCGCGTATTTAAGATTTGTAAATGTGACTGGAATTTATGTAAACCAATTACAGACTAAATAATGCAAAACGTTGATTTAGTCCGTAGGTTTTTTGAAAAAGTACAGACTAAAATGAGTAATGTGTTGATTTAGTCTGTATTTTTGGGG
>JAFTFE010000084.1 GCA_017449765.1 Lachnospiraceae bacterium
AACCGGATAAAAAAGATTAAATCAAAGCCTAACAGAGGAAGATTATTTTCAAAGCTTTTCGGCGTGGAAATCGGATACGCTTATAAAAATGCTCTTAGAAATAAAGGTCGGTTCATAATCTCTTTAGCTACGCTTACAATCTGTTCGGCACTTTTTGTAGGAATTTACAGTTCATTTTCCATGCTTGAACATAATTACAAAAGGCTGTGGGGACTTGAGTGTGAATATTCCGGCGAAATATGTGTTTATGATTATAATGATATTGAATATATTAAGAACTCCGTTGAAAAATATTCTGAGGTCGATGGTACGGATTATTATGTTGATATGTTTGCAGAGCTTGTCGATTCGAGCGAGTATGACAGAATATATTGTGTAGGTTTATCCGATGCAGAGTACAATAAGATACTTAAGATGACAGATAATTATAAGAAAAGTAACAGAGAAGATGTCGTTGAAGGAATTGTTTTAAATGATTCAAGGCTTACATCGGGTGAAGCATATAAGCTTAGTGATACATATGACGGATTAAATTTATATGTATCTGCAAGGGTTAAGGATAACTATGATTTATTCTCCGAATTAAATAAAATATTTATGGACTCTAAGGATGAATATTTATATAACGGGAATTATACGGAGTATTTTATATATAACCTTGATTCAAGCAGCACACATATTAATAAGCTTTATTTTTCAGAGGAGAATAATAATTACAATTCAACTGGCGGTAATGATTACACAACCTATTATTATCATTTTGCGGTAAAGCTCAATCCGAAGAAAAGCCATGTAGGCTTCAACAACTTCATTAAGACCTCACAATACGAATACTACAGTTATACCGAGGATTATGATTCGGCAAGAGATATGATGACGGTTGTAAGGGCTATAGCAACAGTTGTAATAATAATCCTTCTTATAATGTATATGGTAAATATTATTAATATAAAAAGCGCAGAGATGATTAAAAGAAAAAATGAGCTTAATACTCTTAGAGCAATCGGTATGAGTATAAGACAGCAAAGCAGGATGCTATATGCGGAGTCTGTTATAACAGCGATAATTTCTGCTGTATTAGGTTCGATAATAGGAGTGATAAGCTCCCGGTATATAGTAAATGTTATGCTTGAGGTATGGGGTGAGATTCATTTTACGGTAAAATGGAGCGTTATTATTTTCACAGCGGTTTTGCTTATAGCAATAAATATATTTAACGTATGGATGTCTAAACCTGATGACAGCGAAATACAGGTGGGAGAATACTATTAAAGACGAGGAGGAATTATGAACAAATTATCTTTACTAACAATAAGATACATGAAGGTCAATATGAAAAGAACCGTAACTACCTGTATAGGAGTTATAGTTTCAGCAATACTTATCTATATGATTTTTTCCATAGGATATAGTATTTACTTTTCCGAATCAGAGGAAAATTACAAGGATTACTATCTTATGTGTGACGGTATTATAGAATGTGACGGTAAGACGGCAAAGGAGATTGTTGGCTCTGCGGATTATTACGGAGGAGAAGATAATGCTGCAGACATTAAGCTTTCCTATGCATGGGCTGCACATATAGATGATAACAGAGACGACGTAATATACATAAATGATTTTTTGGCTATGCCAAGGAAACTTACGATAACCAAGGGTACATTTCCTAAAAATGAAAATTCTGTTTTGATTCCAAGCTGGCTTGGAACTTATGGTCAAAGTTCAATCGGCTCAAAATATGATATTGAAAAAGGCTTTGGAGCCGATACTGAAAATTCTAAGGTTGTATCGGGATTATATGATACAGAATTTATGATACCGACAAGTAATGAAAATTTATCATCAAGCTTTATGGGAGCTGTCTTAATAATGTCTGATGACATAGTTTTTGAAAGTGACAAGGTTTATGTTTTTGTCACATTTGCAGATGGAACGGATATAAGAGGAAAGCTTAAATCGCTGGGGAATGCATATAACGTCACAGGTGTTGAAATATCTGAGACAGCAGAAGCTTATTATGAGCCGGAGACAGATCTTTCATATTCAACCTTCAGAGCATTTTTGCTTATTCTTGCATTTATAGGAATTATGATTTCAGTTGTAATAATAAGAAATGCCTTTAATATATCCGTTCATACAAGAAGCAAGGATTACGGTATTTTAAGATGTATCGGTATGAGCAGAAAGCAGATTATTGCAATAATTCTCGGAGAAGCTTTGGTAATCAGCTTAATAGGATTACTGTTTGGACTTATCATAGGACATGGAATTTCGATATTTGTATTCGGATTATTTAAAAAGACGCTTAAGCTAAGCCGCTTTTACAGTATAAAGCTCATTCCTGAGGCAATCTTTTTTGCTATACTAAGTGTTATTATAGCAACATTTTATGCCATGATTTCGCCGATAGAAAAGCTTTACAAAATCAATCCGATAAGTGCAATAAGAATGACTGATGAATACAAACTCTCGGAGAAAAAATTGAAGGCAAAAAGGGGAAAGATAATAGGCGGATTATTTGGAGTTGAGGCAGGATATGCATATAAAAATATATTGCGTGACAAGAAAAGGTTTCTTTTGATTACCGTAACTTTAATCATTTGGACAATACTTGCAACTGCGGTACTTACTACGATATCAGGAACAAAAAATGTTATGTATGACTTACTTGCGCCGATCGGCAAGTATGACGGCTCAGTTGAGTTTTATTCGGAAAAAGAAGAAAACAGCATAAGAGATAAAATAAATGCAACAAATGAGATAGAAGCTATGGTACGTGTAGATATAGCCTTTTTAAATAATCCGGATAAAAATATAGTTTATTTATGTTATGGTTTTCCTGAGGAAAAATATAACAAATTCACACAGATAGCAGACGGATACAGCAAAAATCAGGAAGGCTTGGATGTAATTGTATATAAAGATGAAAATAAAGATCCCGGAGATAATGTCTATGGCAATGTAAAAATAGCCGGAGAAATAAATGACTATGATAAATTCTCAGAGGTTTTCGGTGACTACATAAGCTTCCGTACGGTGGATACAAGCTTTACACGTATGCTTATATATAATATTGATGATGAAAGAGCCATATTTAAAGAGCTTAAACCTGTTTCCCAATATTATACACTAATGGTTGAATTTAAAAATGAATTAAAGCATCCGGAATTCGATAAGTTTATTGAAGACAGCGGTTATTTCTTCGATAATTATTTTGAAGAATATAAATTATTTATGGATGCAATTAAGGTTGTAAAAACAGCAGTAGTAACATTTTTGATTTTCGTGTTTATCCTTTATATGATAAATACAATAAATACCAACAGCTCGGAAATGCTTTTAAGAAAATCTGAAATAAACATACTTCGTACAATTGGTATGAGTAAAAAACAGGTAGACAAAATGCTCTATCTGGAAGGAGTAATAGTAAGTATTATAGCTGCGGTTATAGGAAATATAATTGGAAGCGTTGCGGGGAATTTTATGGTGTATTTTATGCTGTTTGCAGGACAGGATGAAGAAGACGGATTAAAATTTGTTCCCCATATCGATGTCCCGGGTATATTATTTGTAATAATTCTTCTTCTGATAATAAATATATTTGCAGTCTGGATAACCAAACCGGAGGAAGAGGAGATTATATTAAATTAATTATATGAATATAGCACCTTGCGGATAACAGGGCAGGGGGTATGTGACAACAAATTGATTGCAAGTTGTCACATACCCCCTGCCCTGTTATCTGCAAGGCATTATAGCGGTAAAAATAAGGTGTTAAATAATTATAATCTCCTCTTGATTTTTCTTATGAAAGAGAATAAAATATATACTCGGAAGAAATTGGTCTTATTTTGGAAAATAAGGCCTAATAAATATAAATGGAGGGCTAAAAATGAGTAACAAACTTAGTTTGTCAGCAAGTGACAGGATTAATGCTTTACTTGATGACTCAAGCTTTGTTGAAATCGGGGCATATGTTACTGCCAGAAGTACTGATTTCAACATGCAGGAAAAGGATTCTCCAAAAGACGGTGTTATAACCGGCTATGGTGTAATCAACGGAAAGCTGGTTTATGTCTACAGTCAGGATGCAAGCGTATTCGGCGGTGCAGTAGGTGAGATGCACGCTAAGAAGATTGCGAAAGTCTATGATATGGCTATGAAGGTGGGAGCACCTGTTATCGGTCTTGTGGACTGTGCAGGTCTTAGACTTCAGGAGGCGACAGATGCGATGACTGCTTTCGGAAGACTCTATCTTAAGCAGACACTTGCTTCGGGAGTTGTTCCACAGATAACCGGTATATTTGGTAATTGCGGAGGAGGAAGTGCTCTTATTCCTGCTTTATCTGATTTTACATTTATGACTAAAGAGGGGTCAAAACTATTTGTGAATAGCCCTAATGCGTTAGATAGTAATTACGCAGGCAAGTGTGACACGGCAGATGCTTCATATCTTGCAAGTAATACTGATATGGTTACAGCGGTATATGAAGATGACGCTGAACTTCTTGCTCAGATTAGAAATCTTGTAGATATACTTCCGTCAAATAATGCTGACGAGGCATTGGTTGAGTGTAATGATGACTTGAATCGTGTGATAGCTAATCTTGAGTCGTTCAAGGATGATGCAAGAGCAGTTATTCAGAATATAGCTGATAATAATATTTTCTTTGAAGTAAATAAAGATTATGCTAAGGAGATAGTTGCAGGCTTTGTTCGTTTTGACGGACAGACTGTAGGTGTTGTAGCAAATCAGGTAAAGGAAGGATCAGGTAAGATTTCAGCAGAAGGCGCATATCTTGCTGCAGACTTTGTTAAGTTCTGTGATTCATTTAATATACCTGTTCTTACATTGGTTAATACTAATGGATTTGTTGCAACGATTGAAAATGAAAGAAGAATAGCTGATGCAGCAGCGAAACTTACCTACGCATTTGCAAATGCTACCGTACCAAAGGTTACGGTTGTTATTGGGGATGCTTTCGGTACGGCTTATACAGTTATGAATTCAAAATCCGTTGGAGCTGATATGGTTTATGCATGGCCGACTGCTAAAATCGGAACTATGGAACCTGAGATGGCAGTCAAGATTATGTATGACAGTGAGATAGCGGCTGCCGATGATAAAGCTGCTAAGGTGTCTGAACTTAAGAAGGAATATACAGAACTTCAATCAAGTGCACTTGCTGCTGCAAAGCGTGGATATATAGATGACATTATTGAGCCTGATGCAACCAGAAAGAGAGTTGTAGCAGCTTTTGAAATGTTATATACAAAAGAAGATTTAAGACCTGATAAGAAACATGGAACAGTATAAGAGAGGAGATAACTAAATGAAAATAAGAAAATTTTTATTAGTATTTTCAATTTTAGCTGTTATGTTTTCTTTGGCAGGCTGTTCAGATGAGACTGATGCACCGTTTGATTATGATGAGACAGAGATTGTTATACAGACTATGGATTATTTTATTCAGTATAATGATGTAAGTGATGAATATAAGGATTATTACATTTCATCCGGTGATGAATTTGAACAGTCAGCGGTTAAAGGCATTGATCAGGCTGTAAATAATGATAAAGTCGGTAAGTTTGAAGATTTCTCAATACCGGTACAATATTATTCGTTATATGGTCCTGATGCTTTGGCTAATATTGACTATGAAATTGAAAATGCAAGTGACTACGTTATGGTTACCGTTATTAATCATGCACAGAATCGTGACGTGGAAATCAAAGTAAAATATGTAGAAAATGATGATTATTATATTTCATTAGATCAGGCTACAAGAGGGCTTGATGTAAATACTGTTCTTGAACAGTTTGAATATTACGCATCGATGTATGGAATGTCCGTTGATGAGTATGTGCAGCTTGTACTTGAGCAGTATGGAGTAAGTACCATTGAAGAGGCATTAGAGCTTGAACGTGAGAATGTAAAAGCTTCGTTAGGCATTTATCCATACACTCCTGAGGAGATGGTTGTATCAGCAGTATACTCTAAGAAGGAGCTTATGGGACAGGCAGGTATGAATACACTTCTTGGTATGGGAACGGTATTTGTAGTTCTGATATTTATTTCATTCATAATATCATTGTTCAAGTATCTGCCTAAGCTGTTTGGTAAAAAGAAGGATAAAGAAGATGAAAAAGAAAGTAAGGAACCTGTAAGTATTCCTGCACCTATTCCTTCATTAGTTCCGGCAGGCGGTGAGAATTTAGCAAATAATGATGAACTTGTGGCTGTAATAACTGCAGCAATATATGCGGCAGAATCTGCTTCGGGCAACTCATACAGCAAGGACACTCTGATAGTTCGTTCAATTAAGAGAGCAAATAGATAATTTATAATATTTAGGAGGATAATAAAATGAAGAATTATAGAATTACTGTAAATGGTACAGCTTATGATGTGGCTGTTGAAGAAGTATCAGGAGGTAGCGCACCTGTAGCAGCAGCTCCAAAAGCAGCGCCTGCAGCACCTGCGGCAGCCCCGGCTCCTGCACCTGCACCGGCAGCATCCGGTTCAGCAGGCTCAGTAGTTGTTTCAGCACCGATGCCGGGTAAGATTCTTAATATTAAGTCAAGTGTTGGAGCAAGTGTAAAGAAGGGTGAGGTTATCCTTATACTTGAAGCTATGAAGATGGAAAATGAAGTTGTTGCACCTGAAGACGGTACAGTAGCAAGTATAAATGTTGCAGCAGGCGATTCTGTTGAGGCAGGAGATACTTTGGCAACTTTGAATTAATTTTGCTTAAAACATGTATTTATTAAAACAGGAGGTAACAGCTTAAATGAGCAGTTTTTTAGACGTTCTTAAAAATCTGGCTGAACAGACGGGCTTTGCAAGTCTGACATGGAAGCATTACATCATGATATTATTTGCTTTCCTCTTTATGTATCTTGCTATAGCCAAAGGTTTCGAGCCATTATTATTAGTTCCTATCTCCTTTGGTATGTTCTTGGTTAATATGTTTCCAAGTATCATACAGGAGGGTGGATTATTACATTACTTTTATAAGCTGGATGAATGGAGTATCCTGCCGTCACTTATATTTATGGGTGTAGGTGCGATGACTGATTTTGGACCGCTTATAGCGAATCCGGCGAGTTTCTTGCTTGGTGCGGCGGCACAGTTCGGTATATATTCGGCATACTTCCTTGCGTTCCTTATGGGCTTTAATGGTAAGGAAGCTGCTGCAATATCAATCATAGGTGGAGCAGACGGTCCTACATCAATCTTCCTTGCAGGTAAGCTTGGAATGGGTGGAACCCTTATGGGACCTATAGCCGTTGCGGCATATTCATATATGTCACTCGTTCCGGTTATTCAGCCGCCTATTATGAAGCTTCTCACAACCGAGAAGGAGAGAAAGATTAAGATGGCACAGCTTAGACCGGTAACAAAGTTAGAGAAGATATTATTCCCTATTATCGTTACACTCGTAGTTGTTCTTATACTTCCAACTACTGCACCGCTTGTTGGTATGCTTATGCTCGGTAACTTATTCAGAGAGTGTGGAGTTGTTAAACAGCTTACTGAGACAGCTTCAAACGCTATGATGTATATAGTTGTTATATTGCTTGGAACTTCCGTAGGTGCATCTACAAGTGCGGAAGCTTTCCTTAAGATTAGTACTCTCAAGATAGTATTGCTTGGACTTATTGCGTTTTCCTTTGGTACTGCGGCAGGTGTACTGTTCGGCAAGCTGATGTGTCTTGTCACGAAGGGCAAGGTTAATCCGCTTATCGGTTCAGCGGGTGTATCGGCTGTTCCTATGGCTGCGAGAGTATCACAGAAGGTTGGAGCGGAGGCAGATCCTACGAACTTCCTTCTTATGAATGCGATGGGACCTAATGTTGCCGGAGTTATTGGTACTGCGGTAGCGGCAGGTACATTCCTTGCGATATTTGGTGTAAATTAAATTAAACGGAGGTTAAGATATGTCAGAAGTAAAGAAACCGGTTAAGATTACCGAAACAATATTGCGTGATGCTCATCAGTCACTTATAGCTACAAGAATGACCACTGAGCAGATGCTTCCAATTATAGATAAAATGGATGAGATAGGCTATCATTCAGTAGAGTGCTGGGGTGGAGCAACCTTTGATGCCTGCCTTAGATTCTTAAAGGAAGATCCATGGGTAAGATTAAGAAAGCTTAAGGAAGGCTTCAAAAAGACTAAGTTACAGATGCTTTTCAGAGGTCAGAATATCCTCGGTTACAGTCCGTATGCGGATGATGTTGTAGAGTATTTTGTTCAAAAGTCTATAGCAAATGGTATCGATATAATAAGAATATTTGACTGTCTGAATGATATAAGAAATCTTGAGACGGCAGTTAAGGCTGCTAATAAGGAAAAGGGACATGCACAGGTTGC
The DNA here is from genome assembly GCA_017449765.1 of Lachnospiraceae bacterium. Taxonomy (GTDB): domain Bacteria; phylum Bacillota; class Clostridia; order Lachnospirales; family Lachnospiraceae; genus Coprococcus_C. The sequence goes on from JAFTFE010000084.1 coordinate 8,379, forward strand.
TCTTTCATATACTTTAGGTGATGCCTATACAATGGATTATTGGAAGAATATGGCAAAACAGATAGAGGAAATGGGTGCGGATTCAATCTGTATCAAGGATATGGCAGGTCTTCTGATTCCTACAGAAGCTACGAAACTTGTTACAGCACTTAAAGAAGGAACCAAGCTTCCTATACAGCTTCATACACATTACACCTCCGGTGTAGCTTCAATGACTTATATGAAGGCTGTTGAAGCAGGATGTGATATAATAGATACTGCAATGTCACCGCTCGCACTTGGTACTTCACAGCCTGCAACCGAAGTTATGGTTAAGGCATTCGAAGGAACTGAGTTTGATTCAGGTTTGGATCAGATTAAACTTGCAGAGATTGCAGATTACTTCAGACCGCTTCGTGAACAGTGGTTAGAGTCGGGACTTCTTAGTCCGAAGGTAATGGGAGTTAATATTAAGACTCTTCTTTATCAGGTTCCGGGAGGTATGCTTTCAAATCTTGTATCACAGCTTAAGGAAATGCATGCAGAGGATAAATTTGATGAGGTTTTAGAGGAAGTTCCACGTGTACGTAAAGACTTTGGAGAGCCGCCTCTTGTTACTCCTTCATCACAGATAGTTGGTACCCAGGCGGTACTTAATGTTGTAACCGGTGAAAGATATAAGATGATGACTAAGGAATCTAAGGATTTATTAGTTGGTAAATACGGTCAGACGGTTAAGCCTATGAATGCTGAGGTTCAGAAGAAAGCTCTTGACAGTCTTGGTATGAAGGAGCCGATTACCTACAGACCTGCTGATGATATCGAGCCACAGCTTGAAAAGCTTGAAAAGGAAATGGCTCAGTATAAGAAGCAGGATGAGGATGTACTTTCTTATGCACTGTTCCCACAGGTTGCAACCGAGTTCTTCAAGTACAGAGAAGCTCAGGAGACCGGAATTGATGCATCACTTGCGAATACAGAGGATAAGACATATCCGGTGTAATATATTTCAAAAGGGGCTAATAGAGGCATCCTAAATAAAAAACAGGCAGCTACGCAACAAGCAATCAATTTACGTAGCTGCCTATTTTAGAATATGCTTTGTAAGGAAGAGGGGAAATGATGTTTCGCGGATTATATAGCAAGAAAATAATAGCAACATTATTACTGATATGTTGTATGATGGCGTACGGGTGCGGAAATGATAAGCAGGATGATGCAGAGTATGTGATATATAAGGAGACAGATTATAAATGGGATGGTACAGTTTATGATTCCGAAGAATATGAATACGACGAGCACGGTAATGTGGCTAAAAATATATTTTATAATGCAGATGGGACTGTTAAATTTTACTCTGAAAATGAATATGACGAATATAATAATTTGACTAAAAATACATTTTATAATGCAGACGGAGAATTAATGTTCTCGCAAGAATATGAAAATGAATATGATGAAAAAGGTAATTTGATTAAATGTACATCTGAATGGGTTAGAACTACTAACATAGAAGAATATGATGAATTCGGAAATGTTACAGTTTTCAGAGAGATTGCGTTTGATTATTACGGAACAGTTCTTTTCGAAGAAGAATGTGAATGTGATGAATATGGAGAAGTGGTAAGGCGTACAAGGCGTGATGCGGATGGAAATATTACTGAACTTCTTGAATATGAGAACGAATATGATGAATATGGAAATAAGACTAAATCGACATTATATGACGCAGAAGGAAACGTTTTATTGCTGACTGAATATAAAAATGAATATGATGAACATGGAAATATAATTAAACGTATGGAATATGATGAAGAGGGAAATCTTTCGTCTTGGGCGGAATTTGAGTTTATAGAAGCAGTTAAGTAAAATATTATATTCATTAACAGTTACATAACTGCATTTTGATGTGTTTATAAAACGAGGTGTTCATATGTTTGAAAATAAGAAAGCTATAGTTGCTGTCATATTATATGTTATTCTGGCGATTTGGATAATGTATGGTTTTTTAAGTGCGATAGGTGTAAATTTATTTGCACGAGATTTGATGGTTGATGAAGTAAGTGTAGATGGTTCTGATTTTTCACCATTAATTAATCTGGGCATATTTGCACTTGGCGGAGTGGTCAGCTTTTTTGCTATTATCGGAGTGTATTTTTTGTCAGCCGTTGGCTCTTTCATACTTGTTTTAATTTGCAGATACGGATTGCTTAAAAAGGAAAACACACAAGGAACGGATATAAGGAAGGTTATGACTGCTATATGTATAGTGTCGGTTATTGCTTATGCTATAACATGTATTTTAATGAAATTTATTTCCTTATTTGTGTTTTTCGCCTTTGCATGGCTGCCTTTCCTGTATTTCCTTATCCTGTATCTTCCTTTGAAGGATAATAATAATTATATTTGAAAAATATATCACAAATCACTCCGACAAATTGCCACAAATCACTCCGGCAAATTGCCACAAATCACTTGAATAAAATATTAAAAAAGGT
>JAFTFE010000085.1 GCA_017449765.1 Lachnospiraceae bacterium
GCCTAAGATTGCATCACTCCCCTTCTATCAAAAATAATTTGACCAAAAGTATTTAACAAAAAATATTTTAATCAAAATATATTTGTCGAATCTGTATATCCAAATACGTGTCAGCTCAGTCATAGCAAAACACAAAAGCACAAAAAACTTACTTTGAACAGAATTATTAATCATTATACTACACATATCTTGTGGTTGCAAGTATTAAACAAATATAATATAATGTAGTTCTATAGATAAAGCACAGATATAGTGTGTTAGACACGGGGAGGAATTATTATGGCAGGTTCATAACAGGCTGGAGACAGAACTAAATCAGAAATATTAGAGGGCAGCAAGAAGCTGTTTTATAAAAAAGGATACACTGACACAACATATAATGATATAAGCGAGCTGCTCGGCATTAACCGCGCTCTCATCCCCTATCACTTCAAGAGCAAGCAGACTCTTGCACTCACCGTATATAATGAGATTATTGATCATGTAGCAGCAAGAGCAGATGAATTATTAGACACTGCATCTATGTCAGATGACTTATCAGCTGCATTTCATTTAATTATCTTTTACAGATTATTTGTCAGTAAGCAATTTACAAACCTTGTATGCCAGCTTTTAAAGGAGAATTCAGAGCTTCTTATAGACTCTGATGCAGAAAAAGCATTTCTGATCAAGCTTTCAGACAGCTATTCTAACAAGAGCATTGAGAACGATCTAAGCATTAGCAGTATGAATAATATAAGATTTTCCCTAATAAAAATGATAAAGGATAACAATTATTCATCTGAAAATGCCGCTAATAAAAAGAGCAATCTAAGTTCTTCGGATATATATGCAAAAACGTACATTAACTATGCATTAAGATATGTAGGTACAGCCGATGATACGATTAATGAATTGTTTAATGCAGCAGTACAGCTTGCCAATCTGATCGATGTAGAGATTAGACCGGATTTCAAGGTTATTGTATCATACAAATAACACAACAATTCAATCCATAAAGCCAGAAATACAACAATAAAACTCCTATCCTCATGCATTTGCAGGATAGGAGTTTTATATTCAGTATTCAAAATTTCAGATATAATTTAACTGATAAATCCTTTTTATTATTGCGAAATATACAGTTACACCTCAACATCTGCTAAGTAATTTACACCTTCAATTTTAAATCCAAACATATGGTAAAAATCTAACCAGTATCCATCTGTATCAGCCAGCTCGAGCAGATTATCACTATCGATCCTCTCCCAGATATCCATTACCTCATCCTGTACCTCCGGCTTCATTTCATAATCATCAACACGAAGTATGGAGCCATCCGCCCCCGACACCGTATCACCTGCATATACCCTGTCACGATAAAGCCTGTCCATCTGCTCTATGCACCCCTCATGCAGTCCCTTTTCCTTCATAACCTTATAAAGCACTGAAAGATACAACGGAACAACAGGGATTGCTGCACTTGCCTGTGTCACAAGGGCTTTATTGACAGAAACAAATGCTTTGATTCCATTAGAGCTCATATATCTTGATGTAATCTCTTCTGCAGTCCACAGAAGATGAGCCTTAGCCTGGCCTATCGTTCCCTCATGATAGATCGGGTAAGTCAGCTTTGGACCAATATATGAATATGCTACTGTAATGGCATTATCCTCAATAGCCTCAGCCTCCACTAAGGCACCTATCCAATCACTCCAGTCCTCTCCCCCCATAACCTTAACCGTGGACAAAATCTCCTCCTCTGTGGCAACAGGTATGGTGGCATCACTGATCGTATTATCCCTGAGATTCCAGTTCTTCTGGGTAAAAGGCTGTCCCACTGTTTTAAGTGTGGATGTATATGTAGTGCCAGAATCATCTGTTCTTCTTGGCGCTGCTAATGAATATACCAAAAGATCTATCTTCCCCAAATCCTCTTTAATAATTCTGATAACCTCATCCTTCATTTCTTTTGAGAAGGCATCACCATTCAACGATTTTGAATATAGTCCTTCCTTGGAGGCTGCCTCATCAAAAGCCCTTGTATTATAGAGTCCTGGTGTGGCTGTTCTTTTCCCTGAGGCTTCCTTTTCAAAAGAAACGCCAATTGTGGCAGCACCCATTCCGAATGCAGCAACGATTCTCGATGCTAATCCATAGCCTGTGGATGCTCCCAAAACAAGAACCTTCTTTGCACCTTCCAGCTTTCCCTGCTTCTTAACATATTCAATCTGATTAAGCACATTGCGCTCACATCCTGCAGGATGGGCAGTTGTGCAGATAAATCCTTTAACCTTAGGCTCAACAATCATTAAGTTATACTCCTTTCAACCCCGTGATAATATATATAATTCGCAAAACTATAATAATGCGAAAACATCTAAATATCAACATTTTTGTTTGCTTTTTTTCGTTCACTCTCCTCTTTACTGTATCTGCAGCCACAATAATCCTGCCTGTATAAATGATATTGCTCCGACAGCTCTATGGAACGTTTATAGCCATTACGTTTTTTAAAATCCGCATAAAGATACTCAACGCCATATTCCTTAGAAAAACGCTCCCCAATCTCATTTAACCACCTTGCATTCTTATATGGGCTGATGGAGAGTGTTGTGGTGAAATAGTCAAAGCCTTTATCGGCTGCCACTCTTGCCGTTTCCTTAAGACGTAATTCATAGCATGCATAACAGCGCCGGCTTCTTTCCCCCAATGTCTCAAGCCCCTTAACCGCATCATCAAATTCAGCCGGTATATATGAGCCCTCCAAAAGCTCCACCTGATTTTCTACAGGAAGCTCTTTGATCAATCTTTCAAGCTCTGAAACCCTCTTCCGATACTCCGTCTCTTCAGATATATTAGGATTGTAATAAAAGCTTGTGATATTGAAATATGAATTAAGATATTCCAATACATATGATGAACAGGGAGCACAGCACCCGTGAAGAAGCAGAGATGGTAAATCGTCTCCTTTCTCACGAGACTTTATGATCTCCTCTATTTTTTTATCCATTTTTAGTTGAAAATTAATATTTGAATCCATTATAATACTCCATATTAGAAAATTTCACCAAAGGCTTTTTGAAAACATTCACAAGCAAGTCAACCATTTTGTGCATTATTGCTAATTGACTTTGTGAACAATAAACAATATACTATTGTTAAAAGAACATATATAATTATGTATAGATTATGACTGTTTGTCAATTCAAAAATTTATTTAGGAGGTGTCTCATATGACAGTCGAGCAGGCAGTTAAGAAGTTCAAGCTTGAGCCCCTTAATGTATATACGGCCAAAGCAAAGGCAAAGGAACTGAATGTGGATGAAGTGTTATATATGAATGTTCAGAAGAACAAATATGCATATATCGTAAAGGATGGCGCACGAGGATATGTTCTCTACCAGGATGAGATGAGCTTTTACACAAAGATGTATAAGGGTCTTAAGATGACTCCCCTGGATCCCTGACCATTTCTTTATTTCAATATAATATAATTGTCTTTGGGGGCAGCCGGATTGATATTACCTCATGTGGTAGTATCCGGCTGCCTTTTTATTTTTCTGAATATTATCATCTGCTTCATCAAATACTACCCTAATAAAGAATATTACTGTTTAGGTCAGTTTTCTTTTCTTATGGCGGACGCAGGTAAGCTGGCAGCATGGTGCGTTTTGTATGACTTTCTGTACGGTGATAAGAGTTTCTAAGTATCCCGTTAAAGCTTCGATGACGTACGCGGCAAGGTGCTTAGTCGCCATCCA
>JAFTFE010000007.1 GCA_017449765.1 Lachnospiraceae bacterium
CTGTTTTCATTTCCAAGCACCATATTTTCCGATACACTCTTAAGAAGAATGTTTCCAAAAGGAATCGAACCGAAAAATCCGACAACCGCACCTAAAACCGCTATTGCAAAATACTTTGTTATATAAAGTCTTCTGATGGCGGAATTCTTAATACCTACAGCCTTCATAACACCAATCTCACGGAACTCCTCGGTTATGGTAAATCCGATTGTAAATCTAAGCACCGTAAAGGATACAAGTATAAGTCCGAGACTTATAACAAGCAGCACACCTGCCACAATCATATTCATTACGTAAGTCATTTTTATTACGCTTATATCAGCATCAAACAATATTCCGTCTTTAGTGGAAAGCATTTCCTTTAATGCATTTGCATCATCGGCATCTATATAATAAATCTTTCCGAAGGATTTACTTAATACTTCGTCGTTTGATTTGAATTTTTCATAATCCTTATCATTTATAATATATCTTGGATTGCCCATAAAGTCCGAGCCAAGCAAAGCATCCTTAGCAATACCTGCTATTTTAAACTTAACACTTACTCCGTAAAGCTTAATCTCTATCTCGTCTCCTACGGAAAGCTTGGATTTTTTCAGTATAGAGTTATTGACATAAACCTCGCCTTCTTTGACCTTATCTATACTGTTGTTATCCTTATCAAAATATTTGATGGCAGCTCTGTCAACAGATACCACCAGCGAAACATTCTGATATTCAAACGCCTTCTTTCCGTCATGAAGCACATCCGTACTGTTTGCGTAAATCAATTCCTCGACACGATAATCCTTTACAAAGCTTTCCTTATCAAGAGCCTCCTCGATAGAGGTATCCCCCTCTTTTGACATGGATATTACAAAATAATTTCCGTCAAGACCTGCCTTGTCAAAATAATAATTCAGTCCGCTCACAACCGTAAAAATGTTGTTTACGCTTGCCGCAACAAACATCGCCGAAAGAATTACAAAAAGCAAAAGAATAATATTCATGGTCTTTTTTCTTTTTAAATCTTTTTTCAAAATCCTGAAAAACATAGCTTTTTCTCCTTTATATTTTCTCTGTTACGTTTCCCTTACAGGAAGACTATAACATGCAAATTATTAAAAAAAAATTAAATGCGAAAAATGAGCAAAAAAATACTTCTTTGGAAGAATATACATTATACTTCCAAAGAAGTAATCTCATCTATAAAACATCCATTAAAGAAACTGTTTTATATTAGCTTACCACATTTTCTTTTCGACCTTCCGTAAATGCCTTAAAGTTATTTGCCACGATATCGACAAGTCTCTTTCTTGCATCTACACTTGCCCATCCCATATGCGGGGTAAAGGTCATATTGGGTGCATCAAGCAAAGGATTATCTTCTTTCATCGGTTCAACCGAAACAACATCCACACCTGCTGCCGCGACTTTGCCGCTCTTAAGTGCCGAAGCTAAATCAGCTTCATCGACAAGACCGCCGCGACTTACATTTATTATAATCACTCCATCCTTCATCTTGTTGATATTAGACTTATTTATTATCTTTTCAGTATCAGCGGTTAGAGGGCAATGAAGCGATACTATATCCGCCTTTTCAAACAAGGTGTCAATATCTGTAAACAAAACTTTATCATCTGTGTATTTTTCCGGATGTGACGTATTTACAAGAACATTCATATTAAATGCCTTTGCGATTTCGCAAACTCTTCTTCCTATATTTCCGTAGCCGACAACCCCTATGGTTTTTCCTGTAAGCTCAGTTACGGGAGCAAGCCAATAGCAAAAGATTTCCGACTTGATCCAATCACCGTTATGTACACTCTCATTATGTCTGCTTATATGACAAACCGATTCAAGAATAAGTCCCCAGGTAAGCTGTGCAACCGAATCCGTACTGTACGCCGGAACATTTGTAACCGTTACATTGTGCCTTTTTGCCGCCTCGATATCAATCACGTTATAGCCTGTTGCACAGACACCGATATAGCGGATGTTTGGACACCTCTCAAACACTTCCTCATCCATTTTTATTTTATTAACAAATAAAACATCAGCATCTCCTATATGCTCATATTTATCCTGCTCGGTTGTATTTGCATATATCTTTGTATCAATAAGCTTCGTCAACGGTTCCCACGAAAGGTCATTATGATTAACCGCATCCCCCTCAAGCAAAACTGCTTTCATACAAATTTCCTCCAATTAATTCTTTATTTCAAACTAAGCTCGCACATCAGGCTGTCTGTTCCCATGTTAAATATAAGGTTATTCTTTTTCCATGCTTTTCCAGTAGCTGTGAAGCATAATAAATATAATGAACACATAAATTACAGTTATCGCTATATTTACATACATCAATTTGCGGAAGAATATCATAAATGCCACAAAGGTTATTATTAAAACAGCAGTATTTATCCAGAATCTCTTATCCGGTTTAAGCCTTTCCTTCGCATATCTGCCGGTTGCAAAAAGGAAGATATAATAAAGTAAAAATGAACCGGTTAAAAATAATGTTTTCGGCATCAGGTCTACCTCTTCCTCGCGCATAAACTCAAGAGCGGTTGTTATATTATTTAATGCAAATATGATAAACACAAGAAGCATCATATAGCCTGTTCCGTTGGTAGTCATTTCGCGGTCAATCAGATGGTCGTATATAGTACCGTAGCAAAGGAATAGACCGACTACAATCAAAAATCCCATTATTGAAAAATAAATTGTATTAAATCCAATCTCGCCTTCAAAATAACCCGAAACAGCGATTATCATTTCACCAAAGGTAAATACCACATAAAGCATCGCTCTTTCCGTAAGGTGTGCAAAATCAACCGTCACAAGGCTGTTAATCCTTCCTGAAAGAGAAGTTGCAACTATACCAAACAAAATCGGAAGTGCCGCAATCGCAGCTCCTGTCATATGGTAAACAGGTATGGAAATAAATACCATAAGCGACTCCACAAAAATTATGATCATACTTCTTTTAATCTGTACGGACTCCCATGGCGCCTTTTTTCTGCATTTATTAAATTCTATAAAATACTGCAAACCTATATTTAAAAGTATCAGCCCCCATGCGACATTGTACCTGTTAAAATGAGTCTGCCAGTGAATCCTTGTTCCATCCGCCATGTAGTACAAAAGGTACATATTTATAAACAAAAAAATATGATCTCTTAATCCGTTCGTACCGTATCTGTTTATGTAAAAGGTTGTAAAATTCCATATCTGAATAATCGCAAGCGTACATAAAACATATGTTAAAAAGAGGTCTCCCGAAATAAAACCATCCTCCACATGATGAAGTAAAGAATTATTGCGACCGATAAGATAGACAAATATCAAATCATATATAAGCTCCAGATATTCAACTTTCTTTTCTTCCTTTTCCATACTAAAATTATCTCCCCTTATAATCTCGAATGGCTATGTTATTAAACACAGCCATCATAAAATATATATTATTTCTTTATGCAGTCTTATCCTGCAACCTTAGAAAAGAATTTATTTAATTCATAAATAGGTATCGGGCGTGAGTACTTATATCCCTGCAGATACGATGCTGACATATTTATACATCTTCTCTCGTCCACATCATTTTCCACACCTTCATAAAGGACTGAGAAATTAAGCTCAGTGAACATACTTGCCAGACTGCCGACCATCTTCTCCGAACGCTCATCAGAATCACTTGCAAGCACGAGTGAACGGTCGAACTTTATGATATCAAACGGAAGCTCCATAATACGCTCCATATTGGAATACCCCGTTCCAAAATCATCCAGATAAAGCTTGATACCTCTGTCTTTTAATTCCTCAATCTTATTCTTCATAAGCATAAAGTCGCTGTCATTCTGTGATTCGGTAATTTCTATCGCAACCTTGCCATTTGGTATATCACTGTCTCCGATAATCTTGTCTACATCCTTAATAAATTCCTCATCTCTAAGCTCAAGCACCGATACATTTACGGATATACGATTGACATCATAGCCTTCATCAATTAATCTTTTTATCTCATCACAGGTCTTCTTTAAAATTATCTCGGTCAGAACATGAATATATCCATGCTCCTCGGCAATCGGTATAAACTGATCCGGAAATACCATTCCGATATCAGGAAGCTTAAGCCTCATAAGAGCCTCGGCAGTATCGTACCTCTTGGTCTTAATATTAAATACCGGTTGGCAATACGCCAGAACTCTCGGGTCGTCCAAGTCACGTTTTTTGAATATATCATCAAGCTCCTCAAGTATAACCTCATATCTGTTAAATGCTTCTACATCATCAGAACTTACGATATTCACCGAATTGATGTCCATATTTCTGTGAATATTCTGTATAAAGCTTATGTATTCATTCTTCCTGCTTATCTCTTCTATAGATTCACCTATGATTACCTTATAGTCGAATCTGAATTTGTTATATTCTATCTCAAAAGAATTCAATATCTTATTAAGTCGGTTCTCATGGTCGGGATTTAAGTTCTTCGGCGCCATAAGTAATACATGCCCGTTATTAATCTGGAACAAGACTGATTTCTTGAAATATTCGCTGGAAAAACGCCTGATTGTAGCCTGTAAAGCCTGAGGAATGGTTTTTCCTTCGGTATCAAATTCCGGCATATAAAGACTCATGAAAAGAAAATCGCTCTTCTTATTATAGTGGTATTTTACCAAATCCTTCATAGCCATCACATTTATGGCTCCAAGCTCAACGTCATAAGGAGTTGAATGTACCAGATACAACATGGCAATTACAGGAAAAAGAAATGTGGCTACGGTAAATGAGGACTGCCCATGCTTGCCCTGATTGTACAGAATTAAAAATGATACAATCATTGTTCCGTAAAAACCTGTCATTGCCTTCTTATAAATCCTGTCTCTGTAAGCAACCATAAGATAGATAATCTCCGCAATAAATGCAAGATATCCAATCATAAATATATTTAATCCCGATATGGCACTTCCGTCTTTATTAAGTCTGAAACCCGAACCATTTACAGTCGTGACTATATCTGTAATTAAAACTGTCATATAAATCAAAGAAGCAATTATCATAATAGGAATTCTTCTGTGAATTTCAAGATGCTGCAATTCAACGATATATACAATATAAAGAAGCAGTATTGAAAAAAGAAACGCATGATATAATACTCTGGTTACATATACACCTGTATAATTACCGCTCTCAGCATGTGCATACCAGTCATGATGAATAATATCACAGAAAGCGGCAAGAACAAGATAAACTATCATATTAAGGAACAGGCTGTAATTCTTAGTTTTGTTTACGTATGATGTGGAAACCAAAATAACCATAACGAAACAAATCGCTAAAACTATTATATCTCCGACAGGTGAATAATTGTCAAAATATAGCTGCTGTCCCATTCTATTTCCTCCACATAAAATATATCAAAACATATATATCTATTATATCTGAAAATCAGTAACTAAGCAAATAGTTTATTTTTATTTATAAGTACATTGACAAATTATATTTAAAAAGATAATATTAAAATCATAAAATATAATTTTAATATTATGACATTTAAGTCAAAATCTCTTATAAATGAGTTTTTTATATTCAAAAGATAAATCAAAAATCATAATTACCATATTTTTAGTTTGAATTCAAAATAATAAAAGCTGTAATTTGCTATATTTAACATTAACATATGCAGAAAATATACGTTTAAACCAAGGGGAAAATGTAATGGGAAATGCAGATATTATAGAATTATCAAATGGCCAAAAAGTTGTTCTAATCAATGATATCATATTTAAAGGCAGACAAAAAATCGAATGGGAGAATGTAGAAAAATATCTTAAATCATATTTGGGAAGTATCTATAAAATAATTGAAACAGATGATTTAATTTATTTGGGTTCAGATTTACCCGATGAATATACAGGTTCAAATTATACAAAAAAATTAAAAGGAACTTTAGCTAAAGCCAAGGCCAATGCTGTACAAGGATTACCAAAAATGATTGAAATTTCATCAGGGAAAAGATTTAGAGAAAATCTAAAACAAAAACATAGTAAAAATGCGGAGTATGGATGGTATAGATACGATACAAAGTTCGCATTACCAATATATGATGAAGATAATAAAACAGATAATTATAATATTTTTAATGCAACACTATTAATCAGACATTCTCACGATGGAAAAATGTATCTTTATGATCTTGTAAACATAAAAAAAGAAACGGGTAAGCCGCTTGAGCTTTAGAGCTGTACGGTTAGAAACTCGCTTCTTCAATAAGAATTATATTATAACAAGCCATTTTTGTCAAATTGTTTTCTGCCTCACATAATGTTGCCATAATCTATACATTCCGTGAATGTCAATAGTTTTTTATTTATTTTTTTGTTTACTGCAATTATATTTACAATTCCAGACTCTTATTCATACTTCCCATCTTATACCCTCCAAGGTCAAGAGTTACATACAGGAACCCCAAATCCTGAAAATATTGATTAATCACCTCCGATATATCCGGCTGCATAATTTTATCAAATTCCGATCGTTCAATCTCGATTCTGGCTATATTGCCATGTATGCGGACACGCACCTGATGAAATCCAAGGTCAAGCAGCTTCTGCTCGGCACGGTCTACCATAGAAAGTTTTTTCTCCGTAATGGTTTCGCCATATACAAATCTTGATGAAAGACATGCAAATGACTGCTTATCCCATGTCGAAAGTCCCATCTCCTTTGACAGCTTTCGAATATCATCCTTAGTAAGCTTAGCCTCCCGCAGAGGACTTTTAACCTCCAATTCGGCAACTGCTGTAAGTCCCGGTCTGTAATCTCCGTTGTCATCCATATTAGAGCCCTCTGCTACGTAAGCTATACCCTTTTCTTTGGCAATGTTCTTTATCTTGGTGAAAAGCTCATGCTTGCAAAGATAACATCTGTTCTTCGGATTTTGAGCAAAGCCCTCTATCGAAAGCTCCTCTGATTCTACTATGATATGCTCTATACCCTCTGCCTCGCAAAACGCCTTCGCCTCATTTAATTCTCTCACAGGAAATGAGCACGACCTTGCGGTAACGGCTATAGCCTTATCTCCTAATACCTCATGTGCAGTCTTTAGCAAAAATGTCGAGTCAACTCCTGATGAGAATGCAATAGCCACACTCCCAAGCTCACGCAGATAATTTTCCAGTTTTTCTTTTTTCTCATGCAAAGCATCCATTTTTATACCTCTTATTATTAATTACATAATATAAAACAAGCTAAGATTATTCTTTTATTCTTCTAATCGGTTTCTTCAACCGATTTTCTTACTTCATCAATACTTAGATTCCGCTCTCTTGCTATACGAGCCAAATCATCATACTCATATTTTACCCTTTTTACTCCATAACCTGAAGATATCTTTCTTCGCACCTCTCCATATGGCGTCTCTATGGTTTCAATACTTCTTTCTAAGATATATCTTCGTGATAAAGTCTCACGAATTCCTATCGTCGTAGTATATTTATAAATCAGTTTAATAATATTCTCCCTGTCAGCTTCCCTGCACATCACACGTATGAGTGTACCCGGTCTTGATTTCTTCATACCTATTGGAACGGTATAAACCTCAAGTGCCCCTCCGTCGAACAACCTCTCCGTAGCAAAGCCGATTTCCTCTGCTGTCATATCGTCCACATTGCAGGAAAGCTCAAGTACATCATCCGTCTTATCAACTGTCTCACCAAGCAATACCCTGACGCAGTTGGCAGCCTCAAAATCCTTCTTACCCATACCATATCCTATAGCTTGTGTCTTCATAACAGGCATATCACCAAAGCTTGTGGCAAAATGTTTTAGAAGCGCCGCTCCCGTCGGAGTACAAAGCTCTCCGTTTATTTTTCCACCGTATATCGGTACATCCTTTAATATATAAGCAGTTGCCGGTGCCGGTACCGGAAGTATACCGTGTGCACATCTTACCTGTCCGCTTCCGACATGAACAGGCGATACTACCACAGCATCAGGCGAAAGCTCATCCATAAGCATACAAACCGCCGTCACATCTGCGACAGCATCCATTGTTCCAACCTCATGAAAATGTATCTCTGTCACAGGCTTATTATGTGCATGGCTTTCCGCTTCTGCAATGAGATTATATACTGCTATTATATCATCCTTAATCTTCTGCGAAAGCTTCAAATCCGATACTATATGTTCAATATCGTGCATGCTGCTGTGATGATGGGCGTGATTATGTTCATGGTCGTGGTGGTGTTCGTGACTGTATTCTTCATCGCCGTGACTATGCTCATGTTCATCATGGTGGTGTTCGTGACTGTGTTCTTCATCGCCGTGACTATGCTCATGTTCATCATGTCCGTGATGATGCTCATGGTGATGCTCATGCATATCCTCACTTTCTTCAACTCCATGCACCTTGACAGAAATATGTGTCCCGGTAATTCCGCACTTGACAGAAGCATTTTTCTCAAATGTGACATCAGGAATTGACAGAGCATTCAATCTTTCTATAAATCCGTCCGCATCAGGTAAAAGCTCTGTAAGCGCGGCAGTAAGCATATCTCCTGCGGCTCCCATACTACAATCTATATATAGTGTTTTCATCTTAATCCTCCATAACAAAAATACCACTTGATAAAATGCACGTTTGAACATTCTACCAAGACTTATCCCAAATTTTATCTATGATTAATCATACTTGCCAAATATCCGGCACCGAAGCCATTGTCTATATTGACAACCGACACGCCGCTTGCACAGGAATTAAGCATGGAAAGAAGCGCCGATAAGCCATTAAACGAAGCTCCGTATCCCACACTCGTCGGAACAGCAATCACAGGGCAGTCAACCAATCCTCCAATCACACTGGCTAAAGCCCCCTCCATACCTGCTATGGCAATTATTACACTTGCGCTCATAAGTTCTTCCTTGTGAGATAAAAGTCTGTGAAGCCCTGCTACGCCTACATCATATATTCGTGTCACGACATTTCCAAGTGCTTCTGCCGTAAGTGCTGCTTCCTCAGCAACAGGGATATCACTTGTTCCGGCTGTTGCCACAACAATATTTCCAATTCCATCAGGATTAGGTATTTCTCCGACAAGTCCGATCCCTGCATCCTTATAATATGTAAGTGAATGTATCTTATTAATACTTTCGGCAGTATCAAGAGAAATTCTGGTTATCAGAATCTGCTTCTGCCCGTTCTTCTTCATAATGTCCACTATACCGGTTATCTGTTCAGCGGTCTTGCCTGCTCCATATATAACCTCAGGTATACCCTGCCTTATCTTACGGTGATTATCAACCTTCGCAAATCCTATATCCGTATAGGGTTCCATCTTCAACTTTAGAAGTGCATCATCTACAGACATATTTCCACTCTGTACTGCTTCAAGTATCTGTCTTGTTTCATTATTCATTTAGTCCGTTACTCCTACATTTTCAATCTGAAAAAAATATTTCCATAGCTTATTATAAAAGCGGTTTTGCCACTATAGCTAAACCGCTTTTATTGCAAAGCCTTACTGATTTTTCTTTTTTAAAAGTGTTGCTCTTACAACGCCCTTTGGGTCTTTAATAAAAAGAATTACCAACCAGATGATAAGACCGAGTGCTACAACAGAAAGCCCAAGAAATAAATCATTGAGCATATCTGCAGGCGCAGGTGTAAAGTATTCACTTTTAAGCTCTGCAAATTCAAATACCGCATCAACCATCCACATTAGCGAGGCACCCCAGTACATAAGACTTAAAGTACCGAGCATCATCTCATTTTTCGGAGCATTCTTATACCATATTACCGAAGTTATAATCGCAGCAAAAACCGTAGTAAGTAAAGTCATTCTAAACCTCCTCTAAGGTATCGTCTTTCTGTTCATCAGTAGTTCTCTTCTCAATCACATATGAAACTGCAACCATACCAAGCCATGCCATCGTAACAAGACAAGCCATACCAACACCAACTGTTGACATCTCATGAAGCATTTCTGCCGCATCAGTAGGATTGCCTGCTGCCGTAAGGAATGGGAACCATGGCACTACCTCTCCATGCCATACATGCTCAAAGGCAAGAAGTCCCGAGCCTCCCCAAAGAAGATTGTTAAGCCATCCGAGCTTTCGTGAAAAAGGAATCTTCTCTACAGTATGGATATCAGAAGTATCTATACTTACCTCTAATTTTTCTGCTTCTTTCTCTTTAGATTTAACAGCTTTTGTTGCCATCGTTGTAATTACTGCTTCTACAGCAGGAACTATAAAACATGCCATAATTTAACCCTCCTGATAATTAAAATATACTTTTACATATACGCCGTTTTATCATCCTTTTAATATGCTTCTTAAATATAAAAAGGCATACGTCATCTCTTTTCTAAGAAAACGCATACCTTCATAGCATACATATAAATAAACATAATACAATAATCAACACTTCTGTGCCTTAAAGTCAGCTTCCTGCCAACATCTTATATTATTATACAATATAGCTTGTTATCTATCAAGAAGATTGAATGGATTCTTTATAGATTTTAACTATAAATTAAAGTTTTTTATCTCCTCTATCGCCTGCTTTATAAGATTGCCTGTAGAAAAATCAGATATGCCAACGATAATGTTATCACAATGATTAAATGGTATCAGCACACGTTTTGCACCGCTTTGTGATACGGCAAGTGCCATCTTAGGCGTTACCTCTCCAAGCAGAGAATCTGCAATTATTATTCCAATAGGTCCGACTATTACATCAGCCTTACGGCAGCCGACCACAACGGAGTTTTCTCCGGTTGCCGCCTCATCAGCTCCGGCCTTAAGCATGACGGTAGTTGCCGTGCTGTTCGTACCTACTGCAATAATGTGTGCATCTTCAATATTCTGTTTTATCGCCGTAACAAGCTGTTTTCCTATACCGCCGCCCTGCGCATCAATAACCAATATTGTCATAATTATTTCTCCCATACATCATATTAAAATTATCTTCTCTGATACTGCTTCTTATATTGACAGGTTTTATCTCTGCAATTCTCACATTTTAAAGTCTTGTTTGCTCCCTCCCAGAAGCGTTCCGGATGCTTGATATACGCTATCTCCCATCTGATTAACACAACTACAGATGTAAAGAATAAGCTCCAGCAAAAGAAGTTCTGAATAAACAACATAGGCGTAAACATCATAAAATGTCCCCAATCATATATCCTACAATTCACACAACATTTATTTTTCATAATATTAGACTGAAATGGACAGTAAAACAAAATACATATATAATCACTCAGAAAATAAAATGCTGATATAAGCAAAAGTTCCGCTTCCCTGATTATCCCCCACAGATAAAGCATACCCCATACAGCATTGAAACTAAGCCATATAAGCATCACCGTCCATGCTTTTTTATTCTGATCCTGTACATACTTTAAAAGCTTAAGCTCATCATAACTTTCTACCGGCTCGTAATTCTCTTCCTTCATCTTAAGCCATGCCATTGTTCTAAGCTGTGATTTATCCGGCAGAAGATGAAATATCATTATACACATAAAAATAGCCCATAAGATATGCAGAGGCGTTATTCCGTATCCAAATGGTTTCTTCAGGAATTCGGTAATCCACTGTCTGTCTATAACATAGAGTATAAACACACTCCCGGACACTATTATTCTGCATATAAATTTTAATGTATATCTTACAAGCTTTGGAGTTATCTCAATCTTACTCATACTTTTCAACTAAACTCCATCTCTAAATTCAACAATAAATTTTAACCTATGATTTTTTCTATAGCTTCGAGCACCTTATCTTTTTCAAGCGGTTTTAAAAAATATCCATCAGGATTCAGCTTAAGCACAGCCGTTATATGCTGAGTATCGGCAACTGCAGTAAGAAAGAATACGGGAATATCACTAAGTTCATCATCCTCTTTCATTTTTTCAAGAGTATCTCTACCATCAAACTTAGGCATATCATAATCAAGTAAAACCAAATCCGGTTTTCTCTTATGCATAAAATCAAGTGCCTTAATCCCTGATGTAGCAATCATCACATTATATTGATTTTCCAACATGGCTTTAGTGCTTCTTACTGACAAAGAGCTGTCGTCAACTATCATAATTGTCTTTCTCGTTTTCTCTTCCTTGCCCATTGAAGCCTTAATTCTTACACTCACTCCTGCCGCCTTAGGAAGCTCGTCAATCTCCATGTGCATCATATCACAACACTTAGCTACAAGGTCTTTCTGAGTTACAGGTCTTATTATATTTTCAAACTGTTCATTTTCAAAATATCCTGTATAATTTTCACTTTCTTCTTTTGTTCCAATAACTAAGACAGGTATCTTCTTATATGCACCAAAATAATAATCAAATATTTCCAAATCCTCAGTATCAAGTTCCGAAATACTGATTATTACCATATCGGGCTTGAAAATTCTTGTCATACCTCTCACCATTTCGAGCTCATAGGCACATAATTGCATTGAAAAAGTCCCTGCCAACACCTCATTAAAATTCCTAATTACTTTATTAAGTTTTCCAACCAAAAGAATTTTTTTCATTGTCTCTTCCCTCTTATTTTTAGTTTATCATCACTTAGGCAGTTTATCAAGCAGGCTTTCAATTATTTCTTTAGCCATATCATAATCTATGTTTTCAACTGCAACGCTTAGATTCTGTATATCACCCGATAATTCATCAGGATAAAAATATCCTCTGAGTTTTTCCATAGTTTCATCAGATGAATCAAGTTCCATATTCTCCATAAAATTTAAAAGCATCTTAAGATAAATATTCACATCCTCATAATTATAAGCCAATTTGTCAAAGGTTTCTTCTTTAACCATACATTTAAGCTTATCTTTATACTCGCGCCACTCTTTAAGGAAATCCGGCGTGACTGCCAATACTCTGAATACCCGCTTATCCCTTGCAGCATATTCCAGACGCTTCGCCTTCTCCGAAAGCTCTACCGCACCAATCATGGCAGCTGAGCTCTTCATAGCATGTACCTTGGTACGATACAGGCTAAGCACTTCATTTCTTTCCTCCGATGTATCATCTGTTGGCTCATCAATTATTTTATCTAAATCTATACTTCCTTGTTCATTATCTGTATAATAATTATCATACATTTCAAACAATTGATTATAACAATTCTCAAGGTAGTCTGCCTCAGAATCCATTGATGTATAGAATGAATTAACCGTATCAAGCAATATACCCATATCCGGCATATGTGCCAATGCGTACTGCCAGTCAATACCTTCTATATCAGGCAGATTATCTGATGATTTAATTGTTGCACTGTCAACATTTTTTACAGGTGCTTCCATAACCATCTCCTCAGGCAGATATGAACTTACAAGCTTTTCTAACTTATCAGGCACTATCGGCTTGGATAAGAATTCATCAAAGCCCTCTGACAGATACATCTCTCTTGCACCGGATATAGCATTTGCCGTAAGCGCTATAACAGGCGTGTCCTTACACATATTATCAGGCAACTCTTTCATATGTGCAAGGGTTTCAACACCATCCATCTCAGGCATCATATGGTCTAAGAAGATTATATCATAATGCTTCTTTGCGACCATATCAAGACATTCCATACCGCTTTCTGCCTCGTCCACATTAACCTTCGTCTCTTTGAGTAATCCTCTGAATACCCTTCGGTTAATCATATTATCATCGACCACGAGAACATGAGCATCAGGCGCTACAAATGATACATCATATTTATATTCCTGACTCTGCTTCCTTATTCTCTCCTCAATATTTCCGATAGGCTCTGCATTTATAATTCCCTGTTCTAAATCAAATGAAAATGTAGTACCCTCGCCGTACACACTTTCTACATTAAGCTTACTTCCCATCATTTCAAGCAGGGTAAGCGTGATATTCATACCAAGACCTGTACCCTCGATATTCCTATTCCTCTTCTCCTCGATTCTCTCGAACTCGGAGAACAGCTTCGATATATCCTCTTCCTTGATACCTATACCCGTGTCAGATACAATAAATTTAAGATTTACTTTATCTTCCTTTAATCCGCCGTCAATCTTTAGAGTGACACTTCCATCCTCTGTGTATTTCACAGCATTGTTAAGAAGATTTAATAAAATTTGTCTAATACGAATTTCATCACCATACAGCCTTGACGGAAGTTTACTATTTACAAGCACCTGTATATCGAGTCCCTTGTCAGCAGCCTTTATAGATATCATACTTACGATATCGTGGATTACACTGCTGAAATCATAATCCACAGGAATAATCTCCATCTTTCCCGCCTCAATCTTGGACATGTCAAGAACATCATTTATAAGCGACAAAAGATTCTCGCCGGCGTGCTGTATATCAAGTGCATATTCCTTAGTTGAAGCTTCATCACTCTCTCTTAAAATCATCGCATCCATACCAAGTATCGCATTTATAGGCGTTCTAATCTCGTGAGACATATTTGCCAAAAATCTTGCCTTCGCTTCACTTTCCATAATTGCCTTCTGTTTTTCCTTTTCTATATAAAGGACATTATGAATTGTATTGATTGTTGCAGTCAAAAGAAGGAATATTAAACCAAGTGCCATAGTAGTACCGCTAAACTGACTGGACTTTATAAAATATTTTATTATCTGTATGCATGCAGCAAAAAAAGCTCCGAGTATACCTACTACAACCAACCAATAATCCTTCGTCTGTTTCTTAATAAAATCTATAATCACAGTAACAGCTATCATAATTATAACAAGAAAGCATGCCCCTGCCATAGCAACAATCGTATCTGCAAAGTCTGCAATACGAGCTATATGAAGTGTAGAACATACAATAAAATCTATCACAACAACAATTCCGGCAAAAATATATGGTTTACGATATCTGTATTCCTGAATCTCATTCATGTATATTAAGAACGGAAACGGAATAAGCATAATCATAAAGAATGCCATATCGCTTACTGTTGAGAGATTAGGAAATATAAGCTGTCTGAATTCAGAATTAAATATACTCCAGCATGCACCAAGGAATACACTCCATCCAAGATAAGCAAGTTCAACTCTTCTATTATATTTTATACGGAGAATATTGCTGACTATTATAGTAATGACACTTAAAACCAGTTCCAAAAAAGCTATCATAAGTTCCGGCAGATACCGTGGCACAAATCTATACCATATACTCATTCTGTCACCATAATAAGCCGAATAAAACACCCCCGAAAAAGATGAATCGGATATTGTCTCCATAGTCAGAACTTTTCCTGCATCCTCAGGTAATAATTCTATAAATATGTAGGCAACCGCACTATTAGTTCCGAATACCCTTGTATCCTCTGTAGAATAGCTTTTCCTTAACTTTCCGTCTATCCATATCTTCATATCCTGCTTTGTACTTCTGAAACACAAATAACTGTTATTATCTATCACATCAGGAAGAGTTGTTTCAATGGTTATAACTTCTCTCCTCTTTGCATCACACTGATATGGAAATTTAAAAGTTTCACTCGTACCGTCATCTTTTATCCAAGTCCAATCTCCATCATACTCTTTATATTCATAATCTCCATTTGATGGTGAATCCGCAGGCAGAATAATCTCGCCGTATAAAAAATAAGAAAAAACCGCTGTAACAAACACCCCAAACATTATCTTTATAAATTTCATAAGCGGAGTATTTTTATATGTTTTTTTATCATTGATTTTATCCATCTTTTTCCTCCCCAAAAATAAAAACAGTCTAATATAATATCATTTCTATAAAGCTATATCCTCTAAAGTATATAGGAAAGCTTTCTCCAAATCCTTAGGATTTACCTCCACCTGATACCCGACCTTACCGGCACTGAAAAAAATTGTGTCAAAGTCCATAGCTGTCTTATGTATTACAGTCTTAAACTGCTTCTTCATACCTATAGGTGAGCAGCCGCCATGCACATACCCGGTAAGCGGAAGAAGCTCCTTCTGCTTAATCATCTCTATCGACTTCTCACCTACAGCCTTAGCAGCCTTCTTCAAATCAAGCTCAGCTTCCACGGGAACTACAAAGACATAATACTGTCCTGTCTTACCCCTCGTAACAAGCGTCTTAAATACCTGACTCGGATTCTCGCCAAGTATACGCGCAATCTCATCTCCGCTTGTTGACGCATCCTGTGTATAGGTGTGGCTTGTGTAATTTATCTTCTTTTGCTCAAGTACACGCATTACATTTGTCTTTTCTGATTTATTCATAGCCGGTCTCCTGTCTTATAAAATATCTAAATTTTACTGCCACTTAGTCTGACAGTCAAGTCATACGATCATAGTTTATGTTTCTGTCGATATCCAAAAATAAGTAGTAATTATAAAATTATAATGCTATAATAATTATAAATTTTTGATTAGCGTGTCTTAACGTAAATCATTCCTACAGACAGGCAATAATTTCAATAAAATTATATTTATAAAGGGGATAAAAATGGCAAAGAGCAAAAATATAAAAAAGGAAAAGAGCTTTCGTAAGATAAAAAGAAACAATTCATGGATTTCTATATTATTTTTTACTTTAGCAATAGGACTATTAGTTGTTCTAAGTCTTGCATTTGTAGAATTTTTATTTTCATATGCTGTTGATACAAAGGCTTCCGGAGAATATGAATCCATAAAATATATGGCGAGACTATATAATTCAAATGCTGATATAGAAGAAGCCGAAAAATACAAACTTCTTAATGAAGAAGGCAGAGAATATTTTATAATTGATAAAAACGGCGAAGAAATATATTCGTTTGGAAGAAATACATGCAGTGATACAGGTAAGACAGTTTTTCTTGGAATATCAGATGAAAATGTTATCGCATATAAAGATACTGAGATAGGTTATGTCTATCCTACAAATAACAATGCTCTTTATCTTGATTACAAGAGTTTTATTAAAAAAGAATTTAAAATGGATGAAGACGGTGTATTCATCGGTACAAGAGAAGAAGGCGACAAGACAATCGACTATGACAGAATTAATAATTTAGAGACTTTAGATGATATGGAATACGTTAGTGAAATAAATGATATTGTATCTAACAAACTTCCTGTATGGTTGTCTGTTGATATGGGAGATAAGACACTTATAGCTAAAGCCTACATAAAACTAAGCGCTAACGATCTGGCATTGTTTATGATTATGGGAATTGTTATGTCTTTCCTCGTAATAATCTTATTTATAATTGTCGTAAGCAACGTCATAAGTGGTTTTGTAAGACAAAGAAGAATAACCAATTTCTTCTTTACCGACCATGTTACAAAAAGTCATAACTGGATGTGGTTTAAAGTTAAAAGTGAGCAAGTTCTTCGTAAAACAAGCAACGCAAAGAATAAATATGCAATGCTTAATCTCGTATTCGTAAAATACAGAACCTTCTGTCTGTGTCATTCCGTGGAAGAAGGCGAAGAAGTTCTCCGTAAGGTAAGTAACCACATATTAAGCAGACTTAACAAAAAGGAACTCTGTGCACACACTACCAATTCTAATTTTGCTCTGCTCCTAAAATACACGGATGCGGATGATTTGGATGCACGTATTAAGACTCTGATAGGCGAACTTGAACAGATAGATACTGAGCACAAGTTTGCATTCCAGGTTGGAATTAATAAGATAGATATATTAAAAGATGACAACGGTAAGATACTTAGAAGAAAAAAAATAGATATTGATAGTGAATACAACAACGCATGTGCAGCAAGAGCTACATTCGAAGGAAGCGAAGATTCAGGCATCGCATACTTCGATAACAAGCTCGTTGAAGAACAGAAATGGATTGATGCGGTACAGGAGAAGCAACAGCAGGCACTTGATAATGAAGAGTTCCAGGTTTACTATCAACCTAAGTACGATCCGAGAACCAATGAACTAAGAGGAGCTGAAGCACTTATCAGATGGCAGTCACCGGAGTATGGATTTGTAAGCCCGGGACGGATAATCCCTATCTTCGAGAAAAACGGTTTTATCACCGAGATTGACCACTACATGATAAAGCACGTAGCCAAAGACCAGAAGGCATGGCTTGATAAGGGGCTTAAATGTGTACCTGTATCGGTAAATGTGTCAAGGGCACATTTTATAGAGAGTGACCTTGCCGAACAGATACGTGATATGATTGATGAAGAGGGGGCTCCTCATGACCTTATAGAAATAGAGCTTACGGAGAGCGCATTCTTCGATGATAAAAATGCCATGATTAATACGATAGAAAGATTAAAGAGCTATGGATTTTCAGTTTCAATGGATGACTTCGGCTCCGGATATTCTTCACTTAATTCTCTTAAGGATATGCCGCTTGATGTTCTTAAACTTGATGCTGAGTTCTTCAGAGGTGATAACGATAATGACAGAGGTGAGATAGTTGTCACAGAGGCAATCAAACTTGCCAAAAGCCTCAATATGCGTACTGTTGCAGAGGGTGTTGAGATAAAAGAACAGGTTGACTTTCTCGCCGAGCAGGGCTGTGATATGATACAGGGATACTATTTCGCCAAGCCTATGCCTAAGGATGAGTATGAGCAGAGAATGGGAAATTAAATTATAAAGTAAAAAATATGTGCATGCCAATGAGGTATGCACATATTTTTTGATTGGATATAAAAACTACATTTTAATTGATGTAACTATCCAGTCCATATCTTCAAGCTGGTATGGAGAGTTACAATATGGACAGATACGATTCTTGGTCGCATCAAAGCTTCCTGCACACTGCTTACACTGTATCTTCTTAATCGAAAATCCAAAATCAAACGGCACATCTGTTTTTCTTTCTAAAACAACATTTACGCTTTCATCCTTCTTTTTTACTTTGCCGTCTGTCTCATATGTATTTGTCATATAGGCATCTGCAACTACTATGATTTTCCCATCCTGTTCTCTTATTTTTCTAAGAGCAAGTGCACCGCGAAAATCCATATCAATTATATCTTCGAAAACATTTGAGATATCATTTCCCATATATATCGGAAGCTCATTCGGATTATCCGAAAAAACAATAACCTTTATGAGTGAAATAACCTTTGATTGAAAATATTCAAAGGAAATTTCCGAATTATATCTTTTCATATAATTATTAAAGTTCTTAGCTGAGCCTGCCATGTTTGTCAAAAGTCCGATTGACTTTCCTGCATCCCAGAAAAGTCTTCCCAATTTTGAAAACGCCCAAATAATATAGCCCAAAAATCCGCCTGATAAAACACCTCCGATTGCCCCACCAAGCAACGCAAGAATAATATTTTTGTGTGCCTGTCCGGCAAAAAAAACAAATGTATAAATTATGAAAAACACAAGAATCGGAGGTAGTAAAAAACGGGACATTTCAGACTTTAATTCTTTCTCTGTTCTGCCGTAATCCCTAAGAAAATAAAAATTAGAAACCTTCGGATAAAGCTCACTCATCTTGAAAAAGGTCCGGCAATAAGGGCAGCCCTCAACAAGCTGGCTGATTTTTACGTTTGCCCCGCAATTAGGACAACAGTAATAATCATCATCTACATGTACACCGGATAAAACATCTGTCACTGTCTGATACATAATCATGCTGTCTTTTTCC
>JAFTFE010000086.1 GCA_017449765.1 Lachnospiraceae bacterium
AGCTTCATTATCCCACAACCGCAAGAAAAAATATCTTCTTCCTGAAGGCACGGTTATTCCACCGTTAGTTGATTAGGGTATCTTCACCAAGGAAGGTAAAATAGTTAAGTCAATGTATGGGAAATACAGGCAGATTAATCGATTTCTTGAGCTTGTAGAGGATGTGGTTAAGGATTATCCAAGCGAGGATATGCATATAGTCGATTTTGGTTGTGGCAAGTCGTATCTTACTTTCATTCTATATTATTATCTGGTTGAGATAAAGGGTTATAATGTTCATATGACTGGACTTGACTTAAAAGAGGATGTTATAGAAAAATGTAATGAAACGGCAAAAAAATATAATTATGCTAATCTTCATTTTGAACTTGGAGATATAAATGGATATGAGCCAAAGGAAAGCATAGATATGGTGGTTACGCTTCATGCCTGCGATACGGCGACGGATTATGCCTTATATAATGCCATCAACTGGAATGTGGGGATTATAATGTCCGTACCGTGCTGTCAAAAGGAGGTTAATTCCATGATAGCCACGGATGACCTTTCAATCCTTACCAAGCACGGAATTATTAAGGAACGTATATCGGCATTAATGACCGATACAATCAGATCAAATGTTCTTGAATACTGTGGCTACAAGTCGCAGATACTTGAATTCGTGGACTATGACAGCTCACCTAAAAACCTGCTGATCAGGGCGGTAAAGAGAAAGAATGAATTACCTGCCGAAAAGAAGCAGGAGATTAAAAAAGAAATAGATAATCTGTGTGAGGAGTTTCATATAAGACAGACTTTGTATGATAAGATTATGGAAAGGATTCAATAATGAATAAAAAATTAGTAATTATAATTATTATACAGGCTTTTATTGTGACATTTCTGCTTGGAATCTTACTTGGTATGAATATTCAGAAAAAGAGATATAAAAACACTGATGAAAGAAGCAAACAAAGCGAGAGTTCTGTAGAAAACGAGAATAATAAAGATAAATCTTATAGTTCGGATAACGCCAATGAAGATGATAAAGAAAGTTCGGATTCAACGGATGATTCTGAAAAAGACAGTTCAAAGGATTCAGATATTGCTGACAGTTCAGGCAACTCATCTGACAGTGATATTTATGTAGAACGTGATGTTGATTACGGTTCAATGGATGTTCCGGAACCTACGACGGATGATTGGCTATATACTGACGGAAGTAAAATACTTGATAAGGACGGCAACGAGGTATGGCTTACGGGAATTAACTGGTTTGGATATAATACCGGAACCAATACCTTTGACGGACTTTGGAACAGCGACTTAAATCAGTCCATACAGGAGATTGCCAATCATGGCTTCAATGTAATAAGAGTTCCTATGTCAGCCCAGCTTATAAATCAGTGGTCGCATGGTGAGTACCCGGAGGCTAATTTCAATCATGCTATAGATGATTATCTTGTGGATATGGACAGTCTTCAGATATTTGATTATGTAATCGGTCAGTGTCGTGCAAACGGATTAAAGCTTATCATAGATATACATAGTGCCGAAACCAATGCAAGCGGACATATGGTAAACCTTTGGTATACGGATAGTGTATCGGTAGAAGATTATTACAGTGCACTTTCCTGGATGGCAGAAAGATACAGTAACGATGATACAATCATAGCCTATGACCTTAAGAATGAGCCGCACGGAAAGCCTTACGAGGGTGATGGGGCAGCAAAATGGGACAATTCCAAGGATGCAAACAATTGGAAATATGTAGCAGAGCAGGCGGCAGCAAGAGTATTTGAAAAAAATCCTAATGTTCTCGTGCTTGTGGAGGGTATCGAGATATATCCTATGGATATCGAGAAAAACGGAGATTTTTCTTCAACGGATGAGAAGGATTACTACTTCAACTGGTGGGGCGGAAATCTAAGAGGTGTAAAGGACAATCCGGTTGACCTCGGTAAATATCAGAATAAGCTTGTTTACTCACCGCATGATTACGGTCCGACAGTATATGCACAGCCTTGGTTTGAAGGAGATTATGATTTTGACAGTCTGATGGAGGACTGTTGGCATGATAACTGGTTTTACATAAAGGAAGAAAATATCGCACCGCTTCTTATAGGAGAGTGGGGAGGCTTTATGACAGAGCCGAATATCACATGGATGACCTATATTCGTCAGCTGATAAAGGAAAATCATCTTAATCATACCTTCTGGTGCTTCAATGCCAATTCTGGAGATACCGGTGGAATGGTTCTTGATGACTTTACTACATGGGATGAAGAAAAGTATGAATTTGTAAAAGAGGTCTTATGGAACGATGGTGAAAAATTCATCGGCCTTGACCATGAAATTCCTCTTGGTATAAACGGAATCAGTCTGGGAGAATACTATAAATAATTTTTGATTTTAAGTTGACAAATAATAATATGTAGCATACAATATATTTAGCAAGACAGCCGAGCGGTGAACACTACTCACCCGTTCCGGTGAAATTATTATGTTATAAGAAATAGTCGTCAAACTTTACCAGAGCAGGACGGCTATTTCTTATTTGCGCGATACGGCTGTCAAGCGGGCGCTGTGTTTACACAGGCGCACATTTGACAGCCAACGCGACATCGAGTAGGTGGTATCTCCCCTACTCGATGTCTTTAGATAACTTTATGTAATCAGACTTGGAACGGGTGAGGAAGCACGCCCTCGACTGCCTGACTAAATACATTCTATGCTATTATTTTAAATTGGATATCTTTAGTAGAAAAACATTTTATTGATATATTTCATTTATGTGTAAAAGTATAATTATTAACTTTATAAATGTCAATAAATATTTTAACTATATATTATTGATAACACTTGAAAAAACCACCCTTTCTGATATATAATATATGACGTATTTTATAAATTAACCTATATGGGTTGTTAGGATTAATATATCCATAAGCAGGTAATGTGAACACGCCTGTACTTAGCGAGGTTTTTTCGAGCTTAGTACAGCTGCGTGTGAGGTTTAGCGAGAGCGTGCCTGCGATGGATATATTAATCCTAACAACCCTTAGAAAGAAATAAAGGAGACACATAAAATGACTAAAAAACCAGTAGTATTAATGATACTTGACGGATACGGCATAAGCGATATCAAGGAAGCTAATGCTGTTGCTATGGCTGATACTCCGGTTATGGACAAGCTTATGGCTGAATGTCCGTTTGTTAGGGGTAATGCATCAGGACTGTTTGTAGGACTTCCTGACGGACAGATGGGTAACTCTGAGGTAGGGCATATGAATATGGGTGCCGGAAGAGTTATATATCAGGATTTAACAAGAATTACAAAGGCTATTGAAGACGGAGATTTCTTCAAGAATGAAGAGTTACTTGCGGCTATAGAGAACTGCAAGAAGAATAATTCAGATCTTCATCTCTGGGGACTTCTTTCGGATGGTGGTGTTCACAGTCACAATACACACCTTTATGCAATTCTTGAGCTTTGTAAAAAGGAAGGATTATCAAATGTTTATTTTCATCCTTTCTTTGACGGAAGAGATACACCTCCTGCATCAGGTAAGGGTTATCTTGAGGAATTGGTTGCAAAGACCAAGGAGATAGGCGTAGGTAAGGTGGCATCACTTTCAGGACGTTATTATGCTATGGACAGAGATAATCGTTGGGACAGAGTTGAGCTTGCATATAAGTCACTTGTTACAGGTGAAGGCGTAACTGCCGAAGACCCAATACAAGCTATGCAGGATTCTTATGATAAGGAGGTATTTGATGAGTTTGTGCTTCCTACGGTAATTACCGAGAATGGTAAGCCTGTTTCTCTTGTTAAGGAAAATGATTCGGTTATATTCTTTAACTTCAGACCTGACAGAGCAAGAGAGATTACAAGAGCCTTCTGTTGTGATGATTTTGACGGCTTTGCAAGACCTAACGGACGTATCCCTCTTACATATGTATGCTTTAAGGATTATGATGAAACTATTCCAAATAAATTAGTTGCATTTAAGAAGGAAGAGATTAAGAATACCTTTGGTGAATATCTTGCATCACTTGGTTTAAAACAGCTTAGACTTGCCGAGACAGAGAAATATGCTCACGTTACATTTTTCTTCAATGGCGGTATTGAGGAGCCAAATGAGGGTGAGAGCCGTATACTTGTTAAGTCACCTGCTGTTGCAACCTACGATTTACAGCCGGAGATGAGTGCACCGGAGGTTAGCGAGAAGCTTAATGCAGCTATTACATCAGGTGAATATGATGTAATAATTATTAATTTTGCTAATCCTGATATGGTTGGACATACAGGAGTTATACCTGCTGCCGTATCAGCTGTTGAGACAGTTGATAAATGTGTAGGTGCAGCAGTTGATGCTGTTAAATCTGTAGACGGAGTATTATTTATCTGTGCTGACCATGGTAATGCAGAACAGATGATTAATTATGAGACAGGCGCACCACATACTGCCCATACTACTAATCAGGTTCCGTTTATATTATATAATTACGGCGATGTTAAGCTTCGTGAGGGCGGATGCCTTGCCGATATAGTTCCTACATTGCTTGAGATTATGGAATTACCACAGCCGGCAGAGATGACAGGAAAGTCACTCATTGTAAAATAGGTATTTCGGATAATCTAACTAATGTTAGTTTGTCCTGAACGTATAAATACAATAATATATAAAGGAGAAAAACACATGAAAAAGTTTTTACAGGAATTCAAGGAATTTGCACTCAAAGGTAATGTCATGGACATGGCAATCGGTGTAATCATCGGTGGTGCATTTGCTGCAATCATCTCAGCATTTACAGATGACTTTATTAATCCTCTTATTGCAGCTATAGGTGGAGCAGAGGTTGCAGGCAGAACTCAGATAGGTAGCACAGGTGCTTATATCGAGTGGGGAGCATTTATTACAGCAGTTATTAATTTCCTTATAGTTGCTCTTGTTTTATTCTGCTTGCTTAAAGCTATGAATAAGCTTATGACTATCGGCAAGAAGAAAGAAGAGGAAGAGAGGACAACTAAGTTATGTCCGTATTGCAAGACTGAGATTGCTATTAAGGCTATCAAGTGTCCACACTGTACTTCAGATGTACCTCTTGAGCCGGTTGATGAGGATTAAATAAAAAAAGTATTGCATTCATTTATTTTCTGTGATAATATAAGCAAAGTGTGTTGAAAAATTTGCTTTGTTTAGGAGGTTTATTCGTTGAAAACGGCATTAATTATAATTTTTTTAATAATTACAGTAATTTTATCAATAATCGTTATGATGCAGGAAGGTAAAAGCGGCGGTTTGACCAGCTCTATAAGCGGTGGAGGTGCTGATACTTACTGGAGTAAGAATAAGGGTAAATCCAAAGATGCTGTCTTAAGAAAGATAACTGTTGTATTGGGTATACTTTATATGTTAATTGCATTATTCTTATCTTCAAAGTTTATTTAATTGAATGTAAATATTTTATTAAAAACCACAGACGCATCATATGTCTGTGGTTTTTATAATTTAAAGCTATCTAAATTATAATTATTGTTATATAATATGCTTGTATGTTTTGTTTACATTAAAAGGATTGAAATATGCCGAAGAACTTAGTGAAAAAACTAACTGAATATAGGGATTTATCCGATGTCGAGCTTAAAGAACTGATAGAAACCGACACCTGCGACAAAGAACTTGAAGAAGCCGCTGACAGGGTAAGACGTGAAAACTATGGTGATAAAGTATATATCAGAGGCTTAATAGAATTTACAAATTATTGTAAAAACGATTGTTATTATTGCGGTATAAGACGAAGTAATAAAAATTCCGACAGATACAGATTAAGTAAGGAAGAAATACTAAGCTGTTGTGAAAATGGGTATAGTCTTGGATATAGGACATTTGTCCTGCAAGGTGGCGAGGATAATTATTATACTGATGATATTATCTGTGATATTGTATCGGAAATTCATAAAAAATATCCTGATTGTGCAATAACACTTTCTATCGGTGAGAAGTCGTATGAAAGCTACAGGAGGTATTTTGAAGCCGGTGCAATGAGATATCTTTTAAGACATGAGACTACAGATGAGGTGCATTACGCAAAGCTTCATCCTGAAGAAATGAGTATTGAAAACAGGAAAAGATGTCTTTTTGATTTAAAGAAAATAGGATATCAGGTAGGTGCCGGAATGATGATCGGGTCGCCTTATCAGACGACGGAAAATCTTATATCGGATTTAAGATTCTTACAGGAACTTATGCCTGATATGATAGGAATGGGACCGTACATTATTCACAAGGATACGCCTTTTGCAGAATATAAGGACGGTAGTCTGGAATTATCTTTACGACTTCTTGCAATAGTCAGACTGATGTTTCCATATGCTCTTATTCCGGCAACTACGGCACTTGGAACAATATCTCCGAATGGCCGTGAATTAGGCCTTAAGCATGGTGCTAATGTCGTTATGCCTAACCTCTCACCTGTTGGTACAAGGAAGAAATATGACCTCTATGACAATAAGATATGCACAGGAGAAGAAGCAGCAGAATGTAAGGGATGTCTTGAAAGACGTGTTGCGTTTACGGGATATAATATAGTTACAGATATAGGAAATGTGAGGAAATACAATAATGCTTAATCAATTTTCAAGAACTGAGCTCATATTCGGCAAAGAAGCTATGGATATTCTTGCAGAGTCAAGAGTAGCTGTATTCGGCATAGGCGGAGTAGGCGGATATACGGTTGAAGCACTTGCCCGTTCGGGCGTAGGAACGCTCGATATAATAGATGATGACAAGGTTTGTCTGACCAATATTAACAGACAGATTCTTGCTACAAGGAAGACTGTAGGAAAGTATAAGGTGGATGTGGCAAAGGAGAGGATTTTGGAAATTAATCCCGATTGTGTGGTTAATACCTATAAGACCTTTTATCTGCCTGATACTGAAGATATGTTTGATTTTACCGAATATGATTACATAGTCGATGCGATAGATACCGTCACGGGCAAGCTTGCACTTGTAATGAATGCCAAGAAGGCAGAAACACCTATTATATGTTCTATGGGAGCCGGAAACAAGGTTAATCCTTATATGTTCGAGGTGGCAGATATATATGAGACTTCAGTGTGTCCTCTGGCTAAGGTTATGAGGTACGAATGCAGGAAGCGCGGTATAAAAAGCCTTAAATGTGTATATTCGAAGGAAAAACCTATAAGACCTGTAAATGATATGGCAATCAGTTGTCGTGAGCATTGTATATGTCCGCCTGATACGGCAAGAAAATGTACGCAAAGACGTGATATTCCGGGGTCTAATGCTTTTGTTCCGTCTGTGGTCGGACTAATTATAGCAGGTGAGGTAATCAAGGATTTGACGAGCTTCGACAGAGGAGACAGATAAAGTTATAGTATCATAAAGCTGATAGCGTATAAAGTGTTAAAAGCTAAGATATAGAGGATTGAATTATATGGGTGAAAAAAGAGAGATTATTAAAGAAAAATTATATGGTTTTATATGTGACGAAGATTACAAGCCTATGCGCCTAAAGGATATAAGATTTTTATTACAGGTTTCCGATGAGGATAAAAAGCGTGTTGAGCTTGCGCTTAATGAGCTTATATCTGAAGGGAAGATAATGGTTACACCGAAGGGCAAGTACAAGAAGCTGGATGAAGACCTTTTGGCCGGTATATTTATCGGAAATAAAAAAGGCTTTGGCTTTGTTCGTGTCGAGGGAGAAAAAGAGGATTTCTTCATACCTGCCAGAGACAGTATGGATGCCTTTCACAATGACAGAGTTCTTATTAAGCCAAGTAACTATGCAGAAGCCGGCAAAAGGCGTGAAGCAAAGATTGTAAAAATCTTGGAAAGAGGTATGACAGTAGTTGTCGGAACCTATGACAAGCAGGGGAGCTTTGGCTTTGTAATACCTGACAACCAGAAGGTTGCAGACGATATATATGTGGCAGGCAAGGATGCTATGGGTGCTATGTCAGGACACAAGGTTGTGTGTCAGATTATCTCTTATGGTGAGAGTAGAAAGGCTCCCGAAGGCAAGATAATCGAGATATTAGGACATGTCAATGACCCGTCTACAGACATATTATCGGTAGTTCGAGCATATGATATACCTATGGAATATCCTGATAAGGTTATGGATTCATTGAATGACATTCCGGATGAGGTTTCATCAGATGAAATAGATGGAAGAACGGATTTTAGAGAGCTTCATACTGTTACGATAGACGGTGAGGATGCAAAAGATTTGGATGATGCGATAACACTTTCCTACAAGGATGGAATATATACACTTGGTGTCCATATTGCTGATGTATCACATTATGTCAAAGAGAAATCACCGCTTGACAAGGAAGCGTTAAAAAGGGGGACAAGCTGTTATCTTGTAGATAGTGTCATTCCTATGATACCACACAAGCTGTCAAACGGCATATGCTCCTTAAATCATGATGTGGACAGGCTCACATTAAGCTGTGTGATGGATATAGATAAAAAGGGAAAGTTAATCAATCATTATATCTGCGAGGGTGTAATCAATGTCAATGAGAGAATGACCTATACAGATGTTGCTAAGATACTTGATCGGTCGGATGATGAGGTTTTGAAGAGATACGATTATCTTGTGTATATGTTTGATATGATGAAAGAATTATCAGATATTATAAGAGAAGCAAGACATAAGCGCGGGTCAATAGATTTTGATATGCCTGAGACAAAGATAATAGTTGATGAGAATCACAAGCCTGTTGAGATAAAACCTTACGACAGGAATCCTGCTACTAAGCTTATTGAGGACTTTATGCTTATGGCTAATGAAACAATTGCAGAGGATTATTTCTGGCAGGAGCTTCCGTTTGAATACAGAATCCATGAAAGTCCGGATATGGAAAAAATGGAACAGTTAATGCTTTTTATGAGTAATTTCGGATTATATATGAAGGCAGGAACTCACAGTGAGATACATCCGAAGGAGCTACAGAAGATTCTTGCCAGGATAGAGGGAGAGCCTTACGAAGCACTTATAAGCAAGATGATGCTTCGTTCCATGAAACAGGCAAGATATTCAACAGAATGTTCGGGACATTACGGACTATCATGTAAGTAT
Source organism: Lachnospiraceae bacterium (assembly GCA_017449765.1). GTDB lineage: Bacteria > Bacillota > Clostridia > Lachnospirales > Lachnospiraceae > Coprococcus_C. The sequence goes on from JAFTFE010000086.1 coordinate 9,103, forward strand.
TACTGCCATTTTACATCTCCGATTAGAAGATATCCTGATCTTCAGATACACAGGATAATTAAGGAAAATCTGCATGGCGAGTTAGATGATAAGAGAATAAGTCATTATAAGAGACTTTTGCCATCTGTGGCTGACGATAATTCCGTAAAAGAAAGACGTGCAGAGGAAGCGGAAAGGGATGTAATCAAATTAAAGGAAATTGAATATATGTCGGAGCATATCGGCGAGGAATACGATGGTGTCGTATCAGGCGTCACTTCAAGCTTTATATTTGTTGAGCTTGAGAATACTGTCGAGGGAGTTGTATCCGTAGCATATATGTATGATGATTATTATTTCTTTGACGAGGAGCAGTACGCTATGGTCGGTGAAAAGACCGGCAAGAAATATCAGCTTGGAGATAAGGTGAGAATAAAGGTTTTAAGTTGTGATAAAATTAAGAAAAATATTGATTTTTCTATAATTGATGATAATATAGAGTAGTATGTATATTGAATTTAACAATAATTATTGTAATTTTTGCGAAATTGCAATATAATTGGGAGATGAGTTATGGCTAAGGAAAGCGGAACAAAATTAATAGCTAACAATAAAAAAGCCTATCACGATTATTTCATAGAAGAAACCTACGAGGCAGGTATAGAGCTTGTCGGAACAGAGGTTAAGTCACTGCGCATGGGAAAGTGCAGCATCAAGGAGTCCTTTGTGGGTATAGATGATGGTGAGGTTTTTGTGCATCGTATGAATATATCTCCTTATGAAAAGGGAAATATATTTAATAAAG
>JAFTFE010000087.1 GCA_017449765.1 Lachnospiraceae bacterium
CACAATCAGGCTATAACTGATTATGAGTTAAATGATGATTTAACATTTTCTGCCCGTGAAGTTGTTGTTTCTGACAGAATGAAAGGCTATACTTCCAAAGGGTATCGGTATGAGCATCTTACAGATCAGGCAATAGAGATACTTGAGGTAACTCAGTCGGTGGGTAACCACTGACTGAGTTACAGTGTTCAAAGGTGTTCAACACTTTTCGAAAAAAAAAATAAAGCAAACCCTCAAAATTAAAAGGTTTGCTCTATTCTCTAATCATGCCGGCGACCGGAATCGAACCATTTTGAAAAATTAAAATATTGAAGAAAGGAGCCTTTGAGGACTTCGTCAACGAAAAGTGTTCAAAGACTCTTATCGTAATATTTATTTATTATTTCTCATTATATTTTTTGCACACTTCTTCTAACGCAATAAAATTGAGACAATCTTTTTTTCTTTTAAAATCCTGCCCTGATATGTACATATTGTATAGGACATTCGCTTTATTGACTATGTCATCCGAATGCTCTCTGCACCATTTCAAAGTTTCTATTCTATTATTTTTATTTTGGCGTTGTCCTTCTGTATCATGCTTATGGTATAACATATCAAGATTTCTAAGTTGCGCATCCTCTATGGGTATCATTCTGCTAAACTCTACAGCACCTTTTATTTCTCCATCTATAATAATCCTGGTTATATCAATTTTATCACGCATATTTTCAAATCTTTTCTTATAACTTGTTAATGGAATACAGTATTTCTGCCCATTACACACTACAACAACTCCGACAAAAGGCCGATGTTCTTTTCCGTTACGAACATCATAAACCCTTTTATCTCCGCCATTTGTTTCATCTCTTAATGCATCTATATACTTAGGGACAATTCTATAAAGATTTAATTCCATTATAAATATACCTTTCATTGTTAAAAATAGGGCTGCAAACCACAGCCCTACTTTCGCATGTTCACCTATTACTAAGCAATCATGCACTAAAATATTATCCACTTATCGGCAGGATGCTCCATCCAACCTAAATATATAATAATAGGGGCTTTTTGTCAATAGTAAAAAATAGCGAGGAACTTCCCCGCTGATGATGGACCTGGGTCTTGCGACCAGCCCTATTAAAATCAACTAATCGGATTATTAACACGAAGCTTTTCAACAAAGCTTGAGATAGCCATATAACATTCCTCCTATCTCATAAAACATCAGTCTTTTCTATCATTATATTACATAATGGGAAAATGTTATCCATACAAAACTACCCCCGTCTTTCTGCACATTCTGATAGAACGGAAGCACATCCAACCATTTATAAAATGTTTCTTTATCCTTAAGAAAAAGAGAAACAAAAATATCGTAATCAAGTCCTATTCTACTTGATAATTCACTAAGTTTTTGTCTATAGTTAGAAATCTCCGTATCCTTACAATCAAGTAAAAACATGATATCAACATCTGATTCCTCGTCATAATCTCCTCTTGCATAAGAACCGTAAAGAACTATTTTATCTATCTTATCACCTAATAACTCCACACCGCCTTTTACAACTTCATGTGTTATTTCATTGATTTTGTCGAACATAAGATCATCTCCAATCATTCATACCATAAATAATTTCTCTATAGTTTATATTATTTATCAACATAGAGAAAAATCAATATTAATGTGCTTTCTTTCATTTCTTCATAAATTCTTTGACATCATTGGAACTCCTCAATTCTCTATATTTTAATGAAGAAAGTTTATTATATCTCCTCAAAGACTCTTGATATGATGTCATAAGTATTTGTTCTTTTTTTATTTATCAAAACACATACTAAATGCATAAATAGTAATTATATTAAGGCTATACCCTCAACTAATTTTCTTTGAAAATCAGGACTCTTTGCTTTCAGATACTTCTTAAACGCATCAGGATAATTAAAGGTTTTATCTCCATCTGCAAACGAAACGGTTATATATTTATCCGTATAAGATTTTATTATACCTTCTCCAAATACATTATGAATAACGATTTCACCGATAATCTTATCGGAGTTATCTTCTACAGTTCTTACAACACCATACTCATCTACATTATTTTCATACAAATCACTATCTATTTGTTCATTTAAAGATACATTGATACTTGGGGCTATTGACACCGATAATATTTCTTCCAATTTTCTCTTCATCAATTCTTGCCGTTGTTCAACAAAAGAAAGGAAATTGTCATATGAATATTCTATGTCAGGTAAATAATGAATCGCTCTATAATGATTCTTATAATTCTCATCGTAACAAGTTTCATTAAACCATTCATCAAAATCTTTATCTTGTTTTTCTATATTAGGTATTGCAGCCAACAATTGTAAATTACCTATATTATTTACCAATTCCATATATTTATCAATTTTTTCATCTGATACACCTTTTGACTTCAACATTCTCTTTTTAAATTTACTCTTAGGATACATATGATCTACGTGGAATTTGTTATTAAAATCTAACGATGGGTATAATAACATAAGTGTAGATAATGTTTCAGATTTTCCATACTGCAATTTCAATAAATACTCGTCAATATCATCATTTGTAAATACAATTGATTTACTATTACCTTTAAAATGCTCTATTATCTCATATAACGGAAAATCATTAGTGCCATTTTTTCTAATAATATCTCTAATAGGTCTTAGTATAATCTGGTGTTCCACTGAAAGCTCCTTTTCATACAAGCCTGTGGAGGAACAATATAACAATGTATTTTCAGAGACAGATGCTGTTACCCTTTTAACATATCTGCAAGAAATAAATAATGAACCTTATGCCTTAGCAATACAGTTATTCTTTTATCTGTTTATACGAATTGGTGAAATGAAGGCTATCCGTTGGAGTGATATTGATTTTGCCAACAGAAGAGTATATCTTCACAATCAGGCTATAACTGATTATGAGTTAAATGATGATTTAACATTTTCTGCCCGTGAAGTTGTTGTTTCTGACAGAATGAAAGGCTATACTTCCAAAGGGTATCGGTATGAGCATCTGACAGATCAGGCAATAGAGATACTTGAGGTAACTCAGTCGGTGGGTAACCACTGACTGAGTTACAGTGTTCAAAGGTGTTCAACACTTTTCGAAAAAAAAATAAAGCAAACCCTCAAAATTAAAAGGTTTGCTCTATTCTCTAATCATGCCGGCGACCGGAATCGAACCGGTACGGGAGTATAAGTCCCGCAGGATTTTAAGTCCTGTGCGTCTGCCAGTTCCGCCACGCCGGCATATTTACCAGCAAAAATGCCGATAAATAATGGAACCTACAGGGCTCGAACCTGTGACCCTCTGCTTGTAAGGCAGATGCTCTCCCAGCTGAGCTAAGATTCCACATTTAATAGATTAAATTTTATCTCCAGTTAAAATTCTATTAACTGAAAAACGATCCGGATGGGACCTTTCCTTCAGCCGACGTCTTGTCTATTGAAGTAAGTGCCTATATTCCGAGATAGCGACCCGGATGGGACTCGAACCCACGACCTCCGCCGTGACAGGGCGGCGCTCTAACCAACTGAGCCACCAGGCCAAAATAATATAACGCTTTAGCAAAATGTATTATAACATAAATATAACCAATTGTAAAAGGTAAATTTATGTTTTTGTAAAAAGAAATGGACCATCGGGGACTCGAACCCAGGACCGACCGGTTATGAGCCGGTTGCTCTAACCAACTGAGCTAATGGTCCATATTACATAGAGCCGATAGGGGGACTCGAACCCTCAACCTGCTGATTACAAATCAGCTGCTCTGCCAATTGAGCCATATCGGCAGAAATGGAACCTACAGGGCTCGAACCTGTGACCCTCTGCGGGTAAGGCAGATGCTCTCCCAGCTGAGCTAAGATTCCACATTTAATAGATTAAATTTTATCTCCAGTTAAAATTCTATTA
>JAFTFE010000088.1 GCA_017449765.1 Lachnospiraceae bacterium
CAAATTTATAAAGGATAATAAGATTGCTGATACGGATATTGAATATATTGAGGTTAATATTAGTCCGGTACAGCTTCAACAACCCGAGTATTATAAGAAGATTATCGAGATTATGGAGGAATATGATGTGAAGCCGTCTCAGATTAATATTGAGATTACTGAGACTGCTAATATGGTAGGTGCATCTGATGTGGTTAATGAGAATATCGAAAAGCTTGTGGAATACGGCATAACCTTCTCTCTTGATGATTACGGCTCCGGATATTCAAACCTTGATTATATCAACAATATGCCTTTCCATATAATTAAGATTGATAAGTTTATCGTATGGGATGCTTTTAAGAATATCAAGGCGGGCATTACATTAGAATATACCATTAAGATGCTTAATGCACTTCAATATATGATTGTGGCAGAAGGTGTAGAGACAGAAGAACAAAAAGATCAGCTTGCGAATATCGGATGCCATTATATGCAGGGCTGGTATTATTCGAAGGCTGTATCCGATAAAGAGTTTATGCAGCTTATCAAAAAGGCATCTTAGGTCGGATATATAGAATGGTGTGGCTTGGCAATGAATAGTGCAAGGTGTTATATGAAGTCTACCGCAGACCCGTTCGCACTTCGTGTTTGACGTCGGCCTACTAACCTCATAAATCATCAGAAATAGGGTATGAAGATTTTTACATAATGTAAATCTCCATACCCTATTTCTTCAGCTTTATTCGCTAAGTAGACACGTCAAACAAGAGTCTGCTTGTAGACTCATATACACCTCACACATTTTCATCGCCAAGCCACACCCCTATATATCCGACACGCTGCGCGCGTATGGTGATATTGGAAATATGCACGCATAGCGTGTAGGTTGGAGGGGGTATACTTTGATTGCCCTATAAATAAGTGGAAATTATAACGAATATGAAAAGGCAGTTATGCCAACGATTCGCACAATTTGTGTGAAATCAGAAACGAGAATTCGAATAGGCTCGCTCAGAAACAGACTGTTTGAGCGAAGCGAGTTGTCTGTTTCGTGCAGAGCGTAGAGAATTCGAGTTTACTGATTTAACAAATTGATTGCGTGTTGGCAAACTGCCTTTTCATATCCGTTAATTAAAGAGTATATGGGCAATCAAAGTATACCATACCCTCTAACCGACCATATCTTAGCTTAACTTTTCAATCGCCGCTTTTATTCGCGCAAGCGTTTCGTCTTTACCGAGTATTGACATAAGCTCGGTAGCTCCGCCCGGAGTTGCCTGCTTGCCGGATACTGCAGTTCTAAGCGGCCACATAACAAAGCCTGTCTTATATTCGTGCTCTTCTCCGAAAGCCTTAAGAGCTTCGAAGAGAGAATCATTATCAAAGGCTTCCTGTGCTTCAAGTACAGGAAGAACTTCTTTTAAAAGTGTGAGAGAATTCTCAGCATTAGTCTTCATTTTCTTGTGAGTGTAAAGGTCTATGGAATACTCCGGTACTTCTTCGAAGAAATCAATTTGTTCCTTAATATCAGGGAAGATTTCAATACGTGTTTTAACCATCCGGGCAATTTTTTTATAATCCAAATCCTTAGTTATGACCTCTTTTATATATGGAAGTGCAATATCATAGAACTTGTCATCATCCATAGCTTTGATGTACTCGCCATTCATCCATTTAAGCTTAGTCATATCAAGGACAGCCGGAGACTTGGACATATTCCTATAATTAAAAGCCTCAACCAGCTCGTCAAGTGAATAAATCTCCCTGTTGTCCACAGGACACCAGCCAAGCAAAGCTACAAAGTTTACTATTGTTTCTGTAAGAAATCCTTGTTCTATAAGGTCTTCAAAGGAAGAATGACCTGAACGCTTGCTCAATTTTTTGTGCTCCTCATCGGTAATAAGCGGGCAGTGAATATAAGTTGGGACTTCCCAGCCGAAAGCCTCATATAATCTGTTGTACTTAGGAGAGGAGGACAAATACTCATTTCCTCTTACCACATGAGTAATATTCATCAGATGGTCGTCTACAACATTAGCGAAATTATAGGTTGGGAAACCGTCGGATTTAATTAAAATCATATCATCTAACTCTTCATTTGATACGGTTATATCCCCATAAAGCTCATCCTTAAACGTAGTTGTACCCTCAGTCGGATTGTTCTGTCTTATAACATAAGGCTTGCCGGAAGCGAGATTTGACTCGATTTCTTCCTTTGAAAGGTGCAGGCAGTGCTTGTCATATCTGCTTATGGTCTTTCCCTCAAGTTCTGTGGTAAGGCTGTTAAGTCTTTCCTCGTCACAGAAACAGTAATATGCTTCGCCTTTGTCTATAAGCTTCTTGGCATATTCAATGTATATGCCTTTTTTCTGGCGTTCACTCTGGATATAAGGACCATATCCGCCATCCTTGTCCGGACCTTCATCATGCTTAAGTCCTGTCTTTTCAAGTGTTCTATAAATAATATCTACAGCGCCTTCTACCTCACGAGCCTGATCGGTATCCTCTATTCTCAGTATAAAATCACCATCCTCGTGTTTCGCAATAAGGTAAGCGTAAAGTGCTGTTCTTAAATTTCCTACGTGCATTCGTCCTGTCGGACTTGGTGCAAATCTTGTTCTAATTTTAGCCATTTTATAGACTCTCCCATCTCATAAATTCATTTACAAATTATAACAAAGTAAAAATCAATTTACAACACAATATTGATTATTCTGAATTTTTTTAGTATACTTAAATATACGAGTGATATACGGTATGAATTATATAAAAAACGAAAGCTGGTATATGTGATATGAGTAATTCAATGGTTTCAATTATATTTCTGGGAGTGCTGGGACTGCTGTTTTTGTTGCTTGTTATTTTGACTCTGGTTTTGATATTTACCAAGAAGAAAGATTCTGATGAGGATGATAACGAAGAATATGATGAGGATTCGTATGATGATACATCTGAGGAAGCGGATGAATATTATGAGGAATCGGAAGATGAAGACTATGAAGAATCTGATGATATTGATGAAGATTATGAATCCGAAGAAGATTATGATGTAGAAGAAACAGATGATAATTATGAAGAAGAATCTGACGTGGATTTATCATCTGACGATGAAGATATTGAATCTGATGATGAAACATTCGAAGATGATGATATAGATGATGAAACCACAGATGAAAATTCTGATTATCAGGCAGACGATTATGATGATTCTGAAGCAGAAGAAGATGATATATCAACAGAAGCAGATGATGAATCGGAATTAGACAGTATATTGGATGAATTATCCGATGATAAAGATGATACTTCTTTGGAAGATAGCAAAGAAGAGGAAAAAACACAGACCGATGCGGAACTTCCGGCTACAGAGGAAGAGGCTGATATAGAAGTTGATAAGATTCCGTCAGTATATGCAGATGAGCTCGGTGATTATTTCGATTCGGCATTCGCACCTCTTCAAGAGGATGATAAACTCTCTGATGAAGCATTAATTGCATCTGTTAAAGAGGCACAGGCGATGTCTGAAAATGTGATGCAGAGCACAGCTTACAATAATCAGGAGTTGATATTCGGTGTAGGAGACGAACTTGACAGATATAAGAAGAAAGCTCCTAAGAAATCCACTGTATCAAGTGACGAAGACTTTTACTGGTATAACAAAATGGATGTGATGGACAGACCGTCTTACAAGACTGCTGAGATGTATTATCATTATTTTAATCTTCCAAAGGATTGTATAGATGATTTACTGGTTGAAATGTATGATTGTGCATTAGTCAGAACTGAAGAGATAAGATATATTGCATACGGTATTAAGCCGAAGGCTGTATCACTCAAGGATATAATGCAGGAAGGTAATTTTTATTACACTGATCAGCCTAAGCAAAAGGAACCGTTACCGCAGGATTTAATCAGGATATATGAGAAATGGTGCGGCTATGTTGACAAGCTCTTTGATAAAATTGAAATTCATGCCGATGAATACACGATACAGGAAATAAGAAAAATACTCTGTGAGTACGGAAGAAACGATGTAGATGTATTGCTTGAGGGCAGATAGGATAATAAAGCGGAGGAGAATTTTGATGAGATTAAGAAAACTGATTGTATCTTTTGTCTGTGGAGCATTGCTTGTTTTAGGATGCGGATATTCGGATATAAAAGTTAAAGCAGAGGAAGAAGACCTTACGGAAGAAATTCCTGAAGAGTATGAGAGTTTTATTATTAATGAATCAGAAGATCCGATGTTAGGAGATAAGACTTATAGTAATATTGTTTACGATAATATTCCTCGTGTGGGGTTGGAAAATAAGCCGGTAGTTGTTATTCCGTATGATTATGACGGAAGTTATCTTCATAAGATTTATTATGATTATGATGAAAACGGAAATATGACTAAGGTAACTTATCATTATACTTACAATGATAAAGACAGTGTCGCGAGAATATTGTCATATGATGAAAATCAGAATCTTATAAAGGATAGTAATTACATTGACGGAGAATACGCTTTTGGTGAAGAATATGAATATGACGAAAGTGGAAAACTCACTAAAAGCAGTTCTTATCAGGCATGGGGGATAAGCAGTTTATCAACATATGAGTATGACAATAGCGGAAGAATAACGAAAAAGAAATCAAATCTATATAATACGGACTCAAAGTCTTTTGGTTACTCTTATTACGTATATGAGTATGATGATAAAGGGAATATGATTAACGAGACATACTACAATTCCGATTCGGATTTTTCGTCGGAAAGATTCAGCTATTATTATATATATGATTATGATAAAGACGGTAATATGACCAAAGCAACTTTTTACGATGCTGATAATGTTAAAAGTTCATATTTTGAATATGAATATGATGGCAGCGGAAATATGATCAAGTACGGAAGATATGAAGCTGATGGCTCTGTTGATGGTTTTTACATTGGATATACATATGATAATAACAATAATCTGATTAAAGAAACAACTTATCCGGTGGACGGAGACAGTTATAATACTTATTATGATTATGACAACAAGGGCAGAGTGACAAAAAGCTACTCCGATTTTGAATATTCAGGATATACAGTATATATATACGACAGAGTTGAAGCTTCAAATATGTACAGACTTTATAACCCTAACTCCGGAGAGCATTTTTATACTGCAAACGAGACAGAAAGAGACAATCTTGTAGGATATGGTTGGAGATATGAAGGCATAGCCTGGACAGCACCGGAGACTTCAGACATACCTGTATATCGTCTCTATAATCCAAATGCAGGGGATCATCATTATACAATTAGTGTATCAGAACGTGATAAGCTCGTGAATTTAGGATGGAAAGATGAAGGTATCGGATGGTATTCATCAGGTGATGATGGTCAGGCGCTGTACAGACTCTATAATCCAAATGCAAAAGCTGCAGGTGCACATCATTATACGACCAGTACAACAGAGCGTGATATTCTTGTGGGCTTTGGCTGGAAAAATGAAGGTATTGCATGGTACGGTGAATAAACATAATATAACAAGGGCGTGATGAAATTATCACGCCCTTGTTATATTATGTATTATTTTTGGCTTGCCAGATAATGTTTTTTAATTATCTCGAAAGTTTCATCGCTTAAATCGTGTTCAATCTTGCATGCGTCTTTAAAGGCGGTTTCTTCCTGAACTCCTAAAGCAATAAGTATAGCTGATAAAATTTTGTGACGTTCATATATTTTCACTGCGATTTTCATACCTTCATCTGTAAGGGAAAGATGCCCCTTATCATTGACTGTAACATAACCGTTCTCACGCAGATTCTTAAGATATACGCTTACACTTGGCTTAGATATTCCAAGATGATTAACTATATCTATGGCACGTACAAATTCTTTTTTTTCACCTATTATTAATATAGCTTCTAAGTAATCCTCCGCAGATTCTTGTATCTTCATTATATAATTACCCCTTTATTACATTATATTAGAATTATTACAACTTATAAGTCAGATAATAATTTTATTCATTATATCACATAAAATTTTTTTTGACAAATTCTTATAAATGGTA
>JAFTFE010000089.1 GCA_017449765.1 Lachnospiraceae bacterium
ATAGCATGTTCAATCCTTCCGGTTATCGTTGTATATTTGTTCATGGCAAAGAACATCGTATCCGGTATGACAGTTGGTGCTGTAAAGGGTTAATATTCTATTATTAAAAAGGTGCACATTTGCTTGTGCACCTTTTTTAATATGTGCATTATATATGTCAAGCATATATGCTGTATGTGTTTGCCATATAGAATGACGATATTTTTGGGAGATAATATATGAGTGATAAAAATATAAAAAATAAAAATGAAAACAATGAAAAAGAAAAAATGAATGAAAACATAAATAACGAAAGCAAAAAAAAACGTGATGAATCAAACGAAGGCGGCAAACCGAAGCTTAATTTTTATCAAAAGGTTGATAAATTCGGTGACCTTGTGTTCTTGAATCTTATGTTTGTTGTGTCGTGCATCCCCGTTATTACCATTGGTGCAGCAGTCACTGCTATGTATGCATATCTTTTTAAGATGGTAGATGATGAGGAAGATTCCTTGTGGAAGGGCTATTGGGGATATTTTAAGAGCAATTTTAAACCTGCTACAAAAGCCTGGGGTGTGCTTATCATTATATTCGGCATAATGTTCGGAGAGTTTTATGCTTCACTTGCCATGACCGGTACGAGTGCTCTTTTTATGACGGCGTTAATCGGCATCGAGGCAGTATTTTTAAGCTTTATACTTCCTCTTCTGTTTCCGCTTATAGCCAGATATGAAAATACTACATTTAATTATTTTAAGAATTCTTTTTTGATATCAATATCCAACCTTGGCACGTGGTTTTATCTGTTCTTTATATGGTTCATACCTATTTTGATATATGCGACCACAACCAAGATACTGGTTTACTCCTGGTACCTGTGGCTTCTGATATATATAAGCCTTTTTGCATACGCAAGCTCGTATCAGCTTAAGAAGCTGTTTAAAAAGATTGAAGAAACTGTAGAAAAATAGCACTCGTTATCACACTATCGCGTCTACCCTCTGCTTTATCAACTCATTCATATCTTCCTTCATAGCTTGAGGCATATATGAGTTATCGCACAGTTCCATAAATTCATCAGATAATGATATTATCTTATCAAGCATTCTTTGTGCTGATTTTTCCTGCATTTCGATTTTTTCTGCAAGTGTCTCACACCCTCTCATCTTTATCCTCCTGTGTTAATCCGGCTTCTTTTCTCAATTCTTTGAATTTTGCTCCTATAACATTCATTGTATCACCATTCCATTTTAGTAATATTTAATACACAAACAATACACCCTATAGGGTATAATATCAATATAAACATATATTTTTATACCTTATAGGGTGTAATTTAATTTGTGTAAACCATTTTTATACCCTAACGGGTATTATATATTAATTTACAAATTTCTTACTATCGGGTCATATAAATCAAGTCTGCAATGCTCATCATCCGCAAAATGTGTGCAGGTAAGGCAGCTTACCGAATCACCTGCAAGGTCTGTAAATCTGTCACGGCAGTGCTTGCAGTCATACTCGCTGCATCTTTGGGCTACCTCATGGTAGGTCTCCTGTGTACTACGCATATTCTTATTCCTCCTTATATTTGATAATTTAATTATCTTTATATAAGGAAAGTATGCCACTTAATTTGATTATTTATGCGCTCATCATATCATACTGTATCATAAAGCTATTCAACCACCAGCACTCTTGTAGAAACCTTCTTAATCCTTCTTGATACAAGATATGCAAATACATAAAACATGAATGCGACTACGCAAACCGGAATAATAAGTGCAGGTGCACCAAATACTAAATCGATATGCATAACTCCAAACATGGAAAATATCATTTCTATTATTTTTTCTCCGAGCAAAAGTGCTATTATTATTCCGAGTAAAGAACCGGCAAAGGATGCAATCATAAATCTTACAGCAAACTGGCTTCTTAGTTTGCCTACATCAAAACCACAGGCTTTAAGAATTCCGTAATCTTTCTTTTCACGCTCAAACATCTTACCTGATACAAGAATAACCGTTATCATAATAAAGATTGCGGAAAGTGTGTATATTACGACAGATATACCCTTAACTGCAACAGATATAGGATTGTTTCCCATATCATAATCTTCGCGTTCAGCTTTAATACCTAAATCACCGTATTTGTCATTTATCAGCTCAACTATTTCATCAACCTTTTCTTCATCCTTTATAACATAATAGGCAACTCTCCATGTCCATTCAACATCCTTTACAAGTCTTTCATAGCCATCAAAGTTCATAATAAAGCTCTTACCCGCATCGTTACCGCTTGCCGTAAGACCGGTTATAATATAATCTTCCTTCTCTTCATGGTCACCAACCACAATGGTATCACCTATACCCACTCCAAGCTCTTTGGACAGATATTCCGTCAAAAGAACCTCATTGTCATAAAGGCACGTTCTTCCCTTGACTATATTGCCTATAGCTTCCGGATTATCGATGATTTGGCATGATATTTTAGAATCATCCAATAGTACATATTGATTAGTAGCATGTATAATCTTATATTCACTTTCGTTTGCAATAAGATCATTAATCTCGTCCTTTTTAGCTTCCAGATCTTCAGACTTCTCACCGGATACTACCATATTGTATGCTACAGGCTCAAACAATTCGGTCATTATCTTTGCATCTCCACCCGACATCCATGAAAGCATCTGATTTATAAGCACCATAAATACTACCAGAAAAGCTGTAATTATAACTGCACTTATATACTGCTTCTTTCTTGAGATAAGCTGTCTGTAAGCAAGTGAGGTATTAAGAAACCTCTTTGATACAGGTAGTTTTAAAATCGAAGAAAAATGTACATTTTTTCTTCCTTCATTTAAGGCCATAACAGGCGTTACCCTGCTTATTCTTGCTACCTTTATCAATATATAAATTCCGACTATGATAATTATGACCAGCATAGTAAATACACTTGACCCCATATCAGTATTTGCCTCTACGTAGGTGCCTCCCACCGGTCTTAAAATTTTATTTACAACCTTTATAAGAGGTATGGCAACCGGAACACCGACTATAAATCCAATTATGCAGGTTAGAATATATCCGCATATTATAGAAATTTTAAGCTTGCTGTTTGTTATGCCGATTGCCTTATATATTCCGTAATTTACATAATCCTTCTCAATACTGTTACTTATATTGTGTCCAAGAACTATTATGGCTATTATCACAAGCATAATAATAAATCCAATAAGTATTCCGGAAAAAATATTAACCATCATCATCATATAGGTACTACACTGATTTTTGGTAATGGTAATCCATGCGTACGCAGATATATTTGTGTCCCTATTGACACGCTTTTCAAACTCTATATCCTTCATCTTTGAATCACTTTTCTTAAGCGAATATAATACAGAATTTGCATAAGCATAACCGCCAAAATTATCTTTGATATAAGATATATCTTCATCCGATATAAGTAATGTCTTAATACCCATAAGATAAGTTCCCATATAAGGGTCTTCAAAAAAATATGTTATTTTAACATCCAGAGTATCGTCTCCGCGGCCTATAGCAAATGTATCACCTATATTGACATCAAAAAGCACCTTAAAGCTTATCGGAACAATTATCTCACCTTTATTTAAATGCGGTGAGGCAACCAAATTATCATCCTTATCATATATTTTATAGCTTACCTGATCTGACATATAGTCAATAAGAAATACTGTATTGCCATAATCATGACCATTTATATCAGGTATATAGGTTTCTATCACATCTATAGCCTTAGCCTCCGATATGACATCACAATCTGAAAGCTTTTCTTTAAATATCATTTTTGCTTCTTCATAGTTTTCAAAATTGTATTCGCCGCACCAGATAAGCATATCTCCAAGTCCGGTATCCTCCATAGCTTTTTGATTGTGCTTTTTAGTATTATTTACCACACTTAGCACGGTTACAAAGCAGACGGAAACAATAAACATAAGTATGAAAACAGTGATATATGCAGCCTTATTTTTTCTGAAATTTCCTTTTATTATCAAATTCAAATCTCTCATATCGCTCCCACCCTTCTACCAGTTCATGGATGAAAGCCATGAGTTCACTTGAGCTTCCCTGTCCTTTAAAGCTGTTTTATCCGCCTTATCCAACTCATAAAACGGTTTTAATTCCATCTCGCCACCTATTTTGCCATCCTCGATATAAACAAGCCTATTTGCGCGAAGCGCAGCCTTTATATCATGCGTAACCATAAGTATACTCTGTCCTTCCCTGTTAAGCCCGGTCATAAGGTCAAGGACTTTTCCTGTGTTACTTCTGTTCAAAGCTCCCGTTGGCTCATCCGCAAAAAGAAGCTTTGGCTCATTTATAACCGCTCTTGCTATAGCCGCTCTCTGAGCCTCACCACCGGAAACCTGAGCAGGAAGTCTGTCCTTTGCTTCGGTTAAGTCCATCATCTCAAAAAGCTTATCTGCCCTTTCCTTTACCTGTTGCTTGGTCTTAGTCTTATCCATATATCCCGGAACCAAAGTGTTCTCCAAAAGCGTAAGATTATTAACAAGGTGAATTTGCTGAAATACAAATCCGAAAGAAAACGCACGAATCTTTGCCAGCTTTTTCTCAGAAAGCTTTGTTATATCGGTTTCATCAAATATAACCTCTCCCTCGCTCGGCTTATCCATACCGCTTATGTTATATAAAAGTGTTGATTTACCTGAGCCTGATGCACCCATTACAATCGTAAAATCTTCCTCATAAATCTTCAAATCAACATTATTAAGTACATGCACCTGAGTACCCTCATTTGCAAAGCTCTTGCATAGATTTTTTGCTTCTAATATTGTATTCTTCATAGCATTTCTCCTTCTTATTATTCTTAATCACTACCTGCAAAAACTGTTTCAGTCAAAAAGTGATTTTGTTTTGTCTTAACAGGAATATACAATAAAAGTTATTAAGAAATCCTTAAGGATTTTATGTTCCCCTATTTAATTATAATTATTTATAAGTTTTTATACAAAATTCTTATTATTGGGGGTACAGACAAGTGCAATTTTATTAAAATATACAACAAAAATTCAAGGACATAGTTACGTTTTGTAACTATGCCCCTCAGTTGTAAACTATTCTTCTTTTTCATTTTTTAATATATTTTTTAATTGTTCTTTCATTTGAGGAAAATCAATAATAGCTGAATTATATACATCCTCCATCCTAAGCGTTTGATATCTATGTGCGGTAATATCTCTCATACCGGCTGCATCTTTCCAGTTTATCTCCTTGTATTTTATTCTTGTATCCTCAGTTACATTTTTTATTAATTCACCTATATTAATTATTGTCATACTGACTGCTCTTTTAAGAACTTCATCTTTCAAAAAATCTTCCATAGATATATCATTAAGAATTTGCTCAGCAATATCTATTTCATCTATAACTTTTTTCAACACAATTAAATCCCTATGCCGCATAAAGTTCTACCACCTTTCCAACTTCTATCATATCTGTATCTCTTATTGGACCATGAATAACATCAACTGAAAGGCCTGTCAAATCTTCAAGTTTATTTTTTAAGTTGGACAAAAACATTATTGTCACAGTTCTGTTAAACTCAACTATTAAATCTATATCACTATCATCATTATTTGTACCTGCTGCTCTTGAACCAAAAAGCACTACGTTTTTGAAAGAGTACTCATCCGCAATATCCAAAATAATCATCTTAATTCTATCGTTAGTCATTTTCAAACCTCCTCGTATAATATATTTTAGATACATCAAATGTACCTTGATAACTTAATAAATCTTTGTTCAATAGGCTTAGTAAAGCCCATGATATAATTGTTCCATAGTGTCAATCAGGTATCAGTTCTAACGCCTCCTGTTGATCCATAAATGGATGCTTCATAATAAGTCTGTTCCCCTGACACGGATGTTAGCTTCAAACCGGCTGGCTGTTTGCCTATGTTTATGGGCTGCCTCTTAGCAGTGGGGTTCGCATTAGTCCATCTTAGGCTGGATTCTTATATGCGAGGGTGTCGATGCTCCGTGATCATGGGTTTTACTAAGCCGATTGAACACTCAAATCCAACATAGAAAGAAGGTGATAACATGAACCCACTTTACGTCGGTATTGATGTTAGCAGCAAATCCAATGTCGTATACCTGATGCTTCCTGATGGCAGTAAGCACAGTAACTTTTCCGTTTCCAACTCTCACGATGGATCCGCTCAGTTGGTAAAACGTATCCTGTCAGCAATTGCATCTCATTCCCTTGACACAGTAATCATTGGTCTCGAAGCCACTTCTGTTTATGGCGACAACCTTGTGTATTTCTTAAGGGAAGATGCCACTCTGGTACCATATGACAAGAAGATCCATGTCCTCAATCCAAAGCAGGTAAAACATTTCAAGGAAGCGTATAATGACCTGCCAAAGAATGATTATGTGGACTCCTATGTCATTGCTGACTGCCTGCGTTTCGGTAGAATCAACAAAGAGGTCTATCAAAGCGATTACCGTTATAAAGCCCTTCAGAACCTTACAAGGGCTCGTTTCTTCGCCGTCCAGAACCTCGTCAAAGAAAAACAGCGATTCATCAATGTCCTGTTCAAGAAGTATTCTACAATGACGCAGGAGAAGGTATTTTCCAATACCTTCGGCACTACCGCCCTAGCTGTCTACGAAGAGTTTGATTCCGCAGAAGCTTTGGCTTCGATGGACTTACAGGAGCTTACGGACTTCATTATGGAAAAGGGGAAGAACCGCTTCCCTGATCCGGATGCCGTAGCCAAAGCCATCCAGAAAGCTGCCAGGAGTTCCTACCGTTTACCCAAGACGGTGAATGACTCCGTTAATCAAGTGCTTTCTATATCCATAACCTCAATAAAGGCATTGGATGCTCAAATCAAGGAGTTCGACAAGGCTATAAAAGCCCAGATGGAACTCCTGCCAAACGTTTTGACCTCCATTCCAGGTATTGGTCCGGTATACTCCGCAGGTATTATCGCAGAGATTGGAGATATCAATCGTTTTCCGTCTCAGGCGCAACTCGGTAAATATGCCGGTCTTGCTTGGACTCAGAATCAGTCCGGTGACTTTGAAGCTGAAAACACAAAGCTCATAAGATCCGGAAATAGATTCCTAAAGTATTACCTGTGTGAAGGTGCCTTATCCCTCGTGAGATGCGACACGGAGTACAGCAACTTCTATCACTCCAAATATAAAGAAGTGAACAGGCATCAACACAAACGTGCACTCGCATTAACTGCCCGTAAATTTGTGCGGTTAGTCTTTCGACTGCTGAAAGATAATCGCCTATATCGAGCAGCGGAATAGATATCTATTCCTGCTGATGAATGCCCTGCTTCAAAAAAGCAGATTTTGCAGGGCTTATTAAGGTTACCCTTTTTCCAGTAAATGATACAAAAAAGACTTAAAAAACTTATAAATTTATACTTGACATATCACCGCTGGACTTACTATTATATTATAATAATATCATACCACATTTTAATCATTAAACAATATTTTTATTTATAAAACAATGATGCAAAAATTCCGGTAATGTAATTGATATTAATTATAAAAAATAAGTAAAACCTCAAGTCCGTTTCTGCTGTTATTTAATTCAACACTTCCGCCAATAGCTTCCATAATATACTTTACTATGAAAAGTCCGAGACCTGCACCGCTCTTATCCGACTTATTTTTTCCACGATAGAATTTATCAAATACAAACGGCATATCTTCCGGAGGTATGCCTGTGCCGTTATCCTTTATATGAAGGCAGTACGAATCTTTTATCTCGCTCCATACCTCAATCTTGCTACCCTCTGCATATTTTCTCGCATTGGTAATTATATTCTCGATAACCTGAGATATTCTCATAGAATCAGCTTCATGAAGAGTAAATGTATCTATTTCTCCCTTAACTGCAATATCATTTTTGTCGCCCTTAAGTGATTCTATCGTGTCATTTATCACTTTATCCAAAGCAACTTCATCCTTATTAATCACAAGTCTGTCAAGGTCATGCAGGGAATGAATAAACATATCATCCGTAACCTTTGACACCTCGTCACATTTTTTCATTATCACATTTATATATCTTTCTCTTCTTTCGGGACTGCTGTCCATATTTTCAGACAATCCTTCCGCATATGCTCTTATGGATGAAACAGGAGTTTTAATGTCATGTGAAAGAGTTGCTATTATTGTCTTGTTATTTTCCACAGCCTCTCGCTCCCTCTCTCTGGATTTCTTTAATTCGCTTCTCATATGGTCAAATGCCCATGTAAATTCTCCGAACACATTGACTCGTTCATATTCTAATTCTCTGTCAAAATTGCCGTTTGCAAGCTCTCCCGCAAAACGTTCCAATTTTTCAAAAGGTCTAAGAATTATAAACCAGATTACAAGAAATAATATAATGATTACGGCTACGGATATAAGATAAGCAATAACTATATATTTTCTGCCAAAGCCGCCGGTTTCTTTATTATTTTGCAGATTAATTATTATAGTGTTAATTTTATCTTTTATAGTATAATTTTTATCAATAGATATTTCACCATCTGTTATATAATCGTTATCTCCTGCGGGTACAGTTTCTTCAATATCCAATAAAGCCACTATCTCATTTAGTGCAACAATAGTTTCTGAATTAGTATCCTGCGCCCGTTCTTCCTCATATGTACTATAATAAAGACTCGCAAAAACTACCGTGCATATTAACACACAACACAAAACCATCATAAATATTTTTCGGGATATTTTTATATTGTTCATAATTATCTATATTTATCCTTTATCAATTATATCTTTAATAATCCAATGCAAATTTTACTCGTTGCTCTCCTCCAGCATATATCCCACTCCCCAAACAGTCTTGATAAACACAGGCTTAGACGGTTCCTTCTCAAGCTTCTCACGAAGCCATCTGATATGTACGGTAAGAGTGGATGGTTCAACATCACTAAAAGCTCCCCAGACGGCATTGACAAGTTCTTCCTTCGACACAGCCCGGGTCTTATGCTCACACAGGTATAAAAACAGGTCGTATTCCTTCAGTGAAAGTGATATGTCAGTGTTTTTATCTCCTGCTATTCTTCTCACTGTACGACTGCCTGTATCTATTTCAATCACATTATCCTTCCCCGCCTGCAAAGTGTAATTGATGTTCTTAGCCTTGAAGCCGTAAGTGCGCCTTATAAGTGAATTAATCCTCGACATAAGTTCTTTAATCGAATACGGCTTTGAAATGTGATCGTCACCGCCCATATCAAGTCCTATAATCTTATCATCCTCTGAGGTTCTTGCACTCGCAAATATTACCGGAACCTCTGACACCTTCCTTAATTCCCGGCACAGCTCAAAGCCCGTACCATCAGGAAGATTGATATCAAGCAGTATAAGGTGCACTTTTTCATTTTCAAGGATCTCATATGCTCCGTCAAGCGACTCCACAGTCAGGCAGACATAACCATTGTCCGAAAGCATATCACATATAAGCATAGATAAATCTACATCATCATCAACTATAAGTATTTTATATCTATTTTCCAAGATTCAACATCACCTTCCACTAACAAAATAATATACGATCCAAAACTGATAGAGAACATTTATCCGTAAATATAATATAAGTTTAGTCATAAACAAATTACTTGTCAATTTATTAAGCTTCAAATTTCACATTTTTACTTTAAATAATAATAATCCGCTTGAAACAAAATATTGCATATGCTAAAATATGAATATATGAATATTGAATCAATTTCATTATTTAAACCGTTGACAGTTATTTTTATCCTTTATAAATTAAGGAGAAATGAGGTATATATGATGAGGAATAATAAAGGATTTTCGCTTGTGGAATTGATTATTGTTATCGCAATAATGGCGATACTTGCAGGTGCAATTGCCCCTGCGCTGATACGATACATTGATAAATCACGCAAATCAAATGATATTTCCGCAGCAAAAACAATTAAAACAGCTGTTGAAACAGCCTTATCCTATGAAAAATCTTTTGAGCTACTGACAACCGGAGATGGAAGCTCAACAACAGATACAGATGGAAACACAGTGAATTATGTAGGATATATAGAGATTGTACCGGATACTCCCGATAATGGTTACGGAAATAATGGTATTACTCTAAAACCGGCAAATAATGCAGAGACAGATGCAGATACGTTGCAAAACACATCTGAAGAGATAGCTAATAATCTTGGAGAAAGAACCCCAAGGATAAAATACAGAAAAAAAGCAAACGATTCTGTTTCACCTAATATGTGGTATGTATTTTGTACAACACAAGGCTCAATAAGCGTTGGATTAGGAGAAAGCACAGACAACGGAAAATTCTATATGCTTGCACCTGAGATAAGCAAATTCTACAATTAAAAATAAACATAGTTTATTTAATAATAAAGGCCCATAACATCACATATTATTGTAATGCTATGAGCCTTTATTATTGTTCTAATACCTTATTATTATATCTTTCTCTTCTTCATATAAGCTGCAACTATAAATCCTGCCAACGACATAAGTATGATTGAAATTGCCAAAATCGGATTATCCATATCACCTGTCTTAGGGCTTGTGTCTTTTGCACTTGTAACCTTAGTTGTAACCTCTGTTGTAGATGTCTCAGTCGTTGTAGCAGTTGTAGTTACCTCTGTTGTTACTTCTGTTGTATTTGTAGTTGCTTCTGTCGTAGCTTCCGTAGTTGCCTCTGTGGTTGCTTCTGTTGTATTTGTGGTTGCTTCTGTAGTTGCCTCTGTCGTTGCTTCCGTAGTTGCTTCTGTGGTTGCTTCTGTTGTATTTGTGGTTGCTTCTGTAGTTGCCTCTGTAGTTGCTTCTGTAGTTTCTTCATCTACAGGTATATCTACTGTTGTTGTTTCATTTTCTTTTACGGTAACTGTTACTTTTTCACCGGTCTTTACGGTATATCCATCAGGAACATCAGTAACCTCGACGGTATATTCTCCTGTTTTTGCATCCTCGATTGTTACTGTACCATTCTCATCTGTAGTATGCTTAGTCTCTGTTCCGTCCGGATCAGTAATCTTAACTTCAGCATCAGGAACCGGTTCCTTAGTCTCCTCATCACGTATTGTTACCTCAAGAGTTCCGGTACTTTCAGTATTAATCTCAGCTATATGTTCTGCTATCTCAAGCTTCTTTACAGTTACTGTCGTTGTCTCTCCAACTGTAACCTTCTTACCTGCCGGAACTTTAGTAACTACTATATCATAATCTCCGGTATCTGTAGGATTAATAAGTATCTCACCATTCTTATCTGTAGTATATTCCTTAGATTTTCCATTCGGACCGGTAACCTTAACTGTTGCATTCGCAACAGGTTTCTTTGTATCTTCTTCAATAACTGTAATCTTAAGTCCACCTGTAGGAGTTATCTCTGCAACATATTTTGCGGTCTTATTAATCTCAACTGTTGCGGTTGCCTCTTCACCGGTTGTAACTCTGTATCCTGTAGGTACTTCAGTTACTACTATCTTGTGATCGCCTATAAGTGTATCATTTAATGTAATCTTGCCATTGGAATCTGTAGTATATTCTTTAGTTGTTCCACTTGGATCAGTTATCTTAACCTTAGCTCCCGGAACAACTTCTTTTGTATCCTCATCCCGTACTGTTACCTCAAGATTTCCGGTATTAACTTTATTATAGAATCTACCAAACGTAAGCTCAGGAGGTGAAACAGGTTTGTTCGTATTCGTGGTTATTGATTTACCTGCCTGTTTATCTGCAGCTGTTACATATTTACTTGATGAATATGTAAATGAATAATTACCATTTGCATCAATAGCTACCGATACTTTAAAATCAATCTCTCCATCAGAAAGCTCAATATATTCTTTGGCAGTTCCTGCTTTTTCTTTTATTACAAAGTAATAATCGCCTGCCTCCGGAAATGTATAAACAGGGAATGAAACACGTGAATTTTCATCATTTGTTACAGTAGCATAAGGTGTACCGGTTATATTATAATTGATATCACTTTCATAGATTTCAAAAGTAAATTCATCTTTCTCTGCAGCGACATTATCTGTCTCATTTTCCTCTGCATTTGCTAAATCAGTTGTAAATACCTTTTTAATACCAAATGATAACTGATTTTCCTCAGCTGTACTTCTATCGTGGTAAATATAATGGAATTCTCCGTTTATATTAATTGTTCCACCCGTTGCAATCCATCCGGCAGATGTCTTTTGATTTATAACAGCGGTTTCCTGAGGAACAATAAATAATCCTGCTGTTGTATCAAGACTTACGCTTGTAGCATTTGGCATATTCCAAATAATCTTCTGACAAATACTCTTATCTACCGACTTATTATGATCAGACTCCTCTCCGCCAAAAGTCTGCTCAGTAGTAATTCCGTTAACATTGTATTTGTTCATGGAAATATTAGTACCTTCTAAATTAAATACAATAACCGTACTATCATCTTTCTTAATCTTAAGACCTTCACTTGTATTTAATGAAGTTTGTATCGCATGTCCGTCCGGAACAGTTATGTAAACCGTCTTACCTTCATATCCTTTATTGGTTAAATCAATAGTATAATTACCTGCTGTACCACTTCCGATTTCATCAATATTCAGACCGGATTTTGCTTTCAATTCATCAGATTTGGCTTTAACCTCATTTTGCATGGTTGTTATACTTGCCTCAATATCTGACTGAGCTCTCTCATTTAAAACTATATCTGCATTAACATGACCCGGATCTACCGCTTTGGTCTTAGCCTTTGCATATACTTCAGCCGTAGTTTCCAGATAATACGTCATACTTGTCGCGCCCTGATAGATCTTCGACCCAAAATCAAGCGGATATTGACTTGAATTATCCGTCAAATCCAATGAAGCTATAGAAAGCCACACAGGTTCAGCTCCACACAAGTCAATCTCATTTGCTCCTTTTGGTTTGAAAATCTTTGTTGCTATGGTTGTCTCCATATGGCTGTCCTGATTTATACGAGTTGCCAAAAGTCCATAGTTTGCAGCACGTCCTAAAACTGTACTAAAATTAACCTGACTTGCAGAATCTACAGTCGGCTCCGCCGCCATCACATCCTTGTTTCTGTCAGCTCCCCCTATACTTAACATTCCGACAGCCAAAAGTGCCGCCATGCTAACAGATAAGAGCTTGTTTAAAATCCTTTTTGTTTTTCTCATCATATCTGCCCCCTCATTAAATTATTTTGTCAAACCATCATAAGTGATTTACATAATTACAGATATAATAAAAATAACACAGATACTACAAAAATACAATAGGTATCTGTGTTATTGTCAACTATTTCATCAAATTGCACAAAACAATTTGTACAAATAATACTATTAACTTTTTACTACATAGTTACGAATATGAACTTGCATACAAAGAGTGCCGCAATTATGGTTACAACCCAATCCTTCTTAGTGAACTTGCCACTGAATAATGTTATAACAACATATGCTATCGCTCCGATACCGATACCGTTTGATATTGAGTAGGTAAGCGGCATCATAATAAGAGCAAGAAATGCAGGTACTGCAGAACGCATATCATCCATATCAACATTTGCAAAGTTCTTAGCCATAAGAACGCCTACAAATACCAAAGCAGGTGCTGTGGCACAGCTTGGGATTATGCTTGCCAGAGGACTAAGGAATAAACATACTACGAAGCAAAGCGCGGTAATTAAGCTTGCAAAACCGGTTCTGCCGCCTGCGCCGACACCCGAAGCAGACTCAACAAAAGTTGTACAGGTTGAAGTACCAAGCATTGAACCTGCTACCGTACCGAT
The DNA here is from genome assembly GCA_017449765.1 of Lachnospiraceae bacterium. Taxonomy (GTDB): domain Bacteria; phylum Bacillota; class Clostridia; order Lachnospirales; family Lachnospiraceae; genus Coprococcus_C. The sequence continues at coordinate 13,801 of JAFTFE010000089.1, forward strand.
AGAGTCGCACATCATTGACTGGTTTAAGTTTATCGGGTCGCCATTTTCATCTAACATTTTTGCAGAAGCTGCTGTTCCGTAGATTGTGCCGACTGTATCGAACATATCGACCAGACAGAACGCAATTATAAGAACTATAGCAGCGAACACGCCACCGATGAATTCTCCGGTGAATGCTGCATTCCATGCGTCACCGTTGAACACGCCAAATAATCCTATATCCGAAAAATCCTTAAATGACTGTTTTATCTGTCCTGCATCAAACGAAGGAAGCTCCCACATCATTATATAATATAGAATTGTTGATACTAAAATACCGATTATAACATTTGCCTTAATACCTTTCTTAGCAAGAATGGCGATTATGAATATACCTATAAATGCAACAAGTACAGGAACTATCTCGTGCCATACGTCTAAGCTTGTTATTACATGACCAAAAGCATCCTCTGTTCCAATCTGCTTGATTCTTCCGTGTATATCAAAGAACTGTACGAAGGTATACTGATTACTCTCCACTATGCCGGCATTCTTAAATCCGATTAATGCTATGAATAAACCGATTCCGGCAGGAATAGATTTTTTCAGACAATCCGGAAGTGCTGTTGCTATATATTTTCTTAATCCTGTTATGGAAAGAACGAGGAATATAACACCTGACAAAAATACTACTACAAGACCTGCCTGATAACCTGTCACAATATCCTCTCCACCAAAAAATGCTCCTGAAATAAACGTCGTACAGAAGAAAGAATTAAGTCCCATTCCACACGCCTGAGCAAACGGCATCTTAGCGTAAAGTGCCATAAGCAAGGTTCCGATTATAGCAACCAATATAGATGCTATATAAACCGAATTCCATATTTTGCCCATTGTTGCCGGCTCCGCACCTAATGCCACAAGCCAGCCATTTGCGCCCTCTGCAGCAACCTGATTTGGATTTACAAACACGATATAAGCCATCGCAAAGAATGTTGTAAGTCCTGCGAAAATCTCAGTTCGTATTGTAGAACCTCTTTCTTCGATTTCAAAGAAGCTTTTCTTTTTTTCCTTTTCCATTTTTCGTCCTCCTATGGTTTATATTTATTATAGTGCTTCCTATTCTGACTTTGTCCTTGGGATAAATGTACGTGTTTCAACCTGCTTCTTACTCTCCTTGTTGGCATTCACTGCCTGCTTGCAAAAGTAAACCTGTGCTTCAAGCTTGTCTCTTCCTCTTAAATCCTGTTTCTCATAGGTTCCGTCAGGCTGCATTATATGAGCCTTTAATGTATCGGCAAGCTGTATATTAAGGATTTCTATTACACGCTTTTTTAAATCCTCATCTTCAACCGGGAAGGTAATCTCAACTCTCTTGTCAAGGTTTCTCGGCATCCAGTCGGCGCTTCCCATATACACATCTTCAAAACCTCCGTTGTAGAAGTAGAATATTCTTGAATGTTCAAGGAAATTACCTACGATAGACCTTACGGTTATATTTTCGCTAAGATCAGGAATTCCTGTCTTAAGACAGCAGATACCTCTTACGATTAAATCAATCTGCACGCCTGCACAGGATGCCTCGTATAATTTCTTGATAATAACAGGATCACATAGTGCATTCATCTTCGCAATTATCCTTGCACCTCTGCCATGCTTCGCATTGTCAATCTCTCTGTCTATAAGTCCGACAAACTTCTTCTTCAGCCATATAGGAGCTACCATAAGCTTATTCCAGGCAGGAGGTTCGGAATAACCTGACAGCATATTGAACACCGCTGTTGCATCTTCACCTATAGCATCCGATGCAGTAAATATACCCATATCTGTATATATTTTTGCAGTTATATCATTATAATTTCCTGTTCCGAGATGAACATATCGTTTTATACCATCCTCTTCACGTCTTACGACAAGAGCTATCTTGGAATGAGTCTTAAGACCGACCAGACCATATATAACATGGCAGCCTGCTTTCTCAAGTTTTTTCGCCCAAATTATATTATTTTCCTCATCGAATCTCGCCTTTAACTCTACTAATACCGTAACCTGTTTGCCGTTCTCAGCCGCCTGCGCCAAAGCTGCAACTATAGGAGAATTTCCGCTTACACGATATAGTGTCTGCTTTATCGCAAGCACATCAGGGTCAACTGCCGCCTGCCTGATAAAGTCTACTACAGGGGTAAATTCATAGAACGGATGGAACAAAAGTATATCCTTCCTCTTAATCTGCTCAAATATATTCTCCTCATTGTTATAGCCGGGTACGGGCTGCGGTATGTATTTTTTATATTTTAGATGTTCAAATCCATCGAATCCGTACACCTTCATAAGAAATGTCAGGTCAAGCGGTCCGTTTATCGAATACACATATTCATTGTCAACATTAAGCTGCTTCTTGAGTTCCTTAAGAAGTCTCTTGTCCATATCAGACTCAACTTCAAGTCTTATTACTTCGCCCCAGGCACGCTTCTTTATCTGCTTCTCTATCTCCTTAAGTAAGTCAGCCGCATCCTCCTCATCTATGGTAAGGTCGGCATTTCTCATAATTCTGTAAGGATATGCACATACTATCTCGTAGTTAAGGAAAAGCTTTCCCAAGTTCTTCTCAATTATCTCCTCAAGAAGTATTATCTCACGGGACTCACCTTCCTTTGGAAGTTCAATAACTCGCGGCAATACTGACGGAACCTGAACAGTCGCTATATCCACGACATCCTTCTTCTTATCACGTATAAGTGCTCCTATGTTAAGAGTTTTATTTCTTATAAGAGGAAATGGTCTTGATGAATCAACAGCCATCGGGGTAAGTACGGGATATATCTCCTTCTCAAAATATTTATCCACGAATTTGCTCTGCTTTTCAGATAAGTCCTCATAATGTCTTAAAAGCTTCAAGCCCTCTGACTCAAGTGCCGGTATAAGCGAACGGTTAAGTGTCACATATTGGGACTGCATCATATTCTTAGTCTCGGGAATTATCTTATCAATCTGTGCCTTCGGGCTGAGACCTGCGATATCCTTCTTCTTGTAATCTGCTTCAATCAGGTCAATAAGCGACGCAACTCTTATCATGAAAAACTCATCAAGATTTGAAGCGGTTATACTTAGGAATTTAAGCCTTTCAAATAATGGTATGGTCTTATCCTTTGCCTCATTTAATATACGATAATTAAACAAAAGCCACGATAATTCTCTGTTATAAAAGTTCTCCGGTTTATCCAAAATCTTTTTATCCATTATTTCACGCTCCTTTTCAATCTCAATATAGGTCTTATGCCATACACCTGCTCAAAGAAATCCGCTCTTGCTTCAAATAGTCCGGCTTCAAGTGATATATCATCATAAGTAAGTGCCGAAATAATCAGGTTATCATCCTTTATACTTATACTTACATCTTCTATCTTCTGCAAGTGGCTCTTGTCCAATATATTCGCTATCCTGAGTATTGCAACAAGTTTTGCAATAACCATATAGTCACAGTCACCAAGTTCTGCCATTATCTGATCCTTGGCAGGCAGATAATGGATATTGTATTTAACTATATTGGCAACTTCCATACGTTCGGTGTGTGACAGACCGATAATCTCTGTATTTGCAATAATATGATAGGAACTCATAGCACCATTATGCATACTTATGAAATTACCACAGTCATGAAGTATCGCAGCTATCTTAAGCAGAAGTCTCTCCTGTTTATCCATACCGTAAGGCTTCCTGACACTGTCAAATATTTTAAGTGCCAGATCAGATACTGCCTCAAGATGTCTCTGATTACATTTATATCTCTTACTTAGGTTAAATGCAGAAGCAACAATATCTTCCGTGAAATCATGTGAGAACACAACTCTGCTTCCCTCATCCATATATGAAGCCGCTATACCCTCACAGAAAGTGACGTTTGGTACATATATCGACTCTGCCTTGCAGTTATTAAGCAAAGACTTGTATATTAGGACATTCGGTAAAATAAGTGTTGCTCTCTCAAAAGGTATTCCATATTTTTCGGACAGTTCAAGAGGTGAAAGCTTTATCGCTCTACTGTAGATTTTCTCAAACTGCTCAAAGCTTATCCTCTCGTTCAAATCTATCTCCGGTACAATCTTTCCGAAGGATTTTACTATCTCTCCGACCGCTACTATACTTTTTATCTCTTTATCATTCAGGTAAATATTTCTGAAGGTGGCTATGTCATTATCTACAAATTCTGCTATGACCTGATCGAGTCTTCCGGATTTATTGCCGATTATAGACAGATAGTCTCTGATTCGCACTGCTCCGATAGGCATATTCTCGGATACAATCAGGTTATTTTTATCAAAAAGTGATATCTGGATACTTCCGGCGCCGACATCTATAAGTGCCGTATTCTTGCTTGCTATCTGCCTGAAGCTTTCTGATTTGGCTATTACGCCTTTGAATATTATGTATCTTTGTTCAGAGTTACTGAGTATCTTAACATCAATATTGGTCGTTCTTTTTATTGTCTCAAGTATTATCTCAGAATTCTTCGCCTCTCTGACAGCCGATGTTGCATAGGCTCTGTACTCAGTTATCTGATATTCCTTCATTTTCTTTTTAAAATCACCAAGCACCTCGCAGACCTGCTTTATGGATGCGGTGCTTAAGACTCCATCGCTGTATGTGTCCTTGCCTAATTCAATAAAGCGGCTTAAACCATCTATTTTCCTAAATGATTTTCTGCCGTTTATCTCAAATATATTAAGTGATAATTCGCTTGAGCCAACGTAGATGGCAGCGAACATTTTCAAAGCCATGTTTTTTACCTCCTTAAAATTTACTCTTTGAGGTATATTCAATTATATATGACTATCGCAGGCACGCTCTCGCTAAGATTCGCACGCAACGGTACTAAGCTCCTTAAGCCTACAAAATCATATTAACTCACTTTGTTCGTTATATGATTTTATAGTCTCAAGTCACTAACTACCGGCGGCTCATATTACCTGCTTATAGTCATATATAATCGAATATACCGCTTTACGTTTATAATTAAGCAAAGTTAATGCTTTTATAAATGTTCTATTATGATATATTAGTTTCCTTTTTATCCTTTAGTATGTCATAAAGTTCGATTACGCGCTTGTTATAGCCCGGGTGGTAGGCGAAGGGTGCTATCTCACACAGAGGTTCTAAGACGAATCTTCTGTTCGTCATGTCCGCATGAGGAATCTTTAAATTTTCTTCCATAATTATATCTTTGTTATATAGAAGAATATCTATGTCGAGAGTTCGCGGGCCCCAATGTATTATCCTTTTTCTTCCGGCACTTTGTTCTATGTCATTTATGACTGACAAAAGTTCTCCCGGCGAGTATAAGGTTTCGATCTCAAGGCAGGCATTTAGGAAGTTCTCCTGCTCCACATCTCCATATGGTTCAGTCTCAATATATGAAGATATTTTATTGACTATTATATACTCATCCTTGTTAAGCTGGTCTACAGCATAATCAAGATATCCCTCTTTATCTCCCATATTGGAGCCAATGCCGAGATATGCTATATTCTTGCGTCTTGTAATATCCACACATACCGTATCAAAGCTCATATTTATTGGAGCTTCCGGCTTGCCGACTATTATTCTCACAGTCTTTATTTTATCATATTTTATAAGAATTGTGTTCGCAATGTTTTCTGCCGCCGCTTCGATAAGATTATATTTTTCTTCGAGCATAACACCTTTTATGAGTTCACAAACCTCAGCATAATTAACAGTCTTGTTCAAATCATCGGTCATGCCTGCATCTCTTATATCAAGCGAAAGCTCAGCTGTTATTATAAAGGTCTGCCCTTTTCTTTTCTCATCTTCATATACACCATGATAAGCGAATATTTCCAAATCCTTGATTATTATTTTATCCAAAATATTTCTCCATTTTATAAAATAGTTATTCTGTAGTTTTTCATAAGCAATTTTATTTTGATTTCATTATTGTATCTGCCATTTTTAATGCTCTGTAATTAGCCTTAACATCATGCACCCTGAAAAATGTACAACCTTTCATAAGTCCAATAACCGATGTTGCGATAGTCCCTTCCTCACGCTCCTCAACAGGAAGATTCAAGGTATTGCCAATCATTGACTTTCTGGAAGTGCCAAGCAGTACAGGATACCCCATAGTCACAATCTTTTCAAGATTATTCATCACAACAAGATTATCCTCTGTCGTCTTGGCAAATCCTATGCCGGGATCAATCATTATCCGTTCCTTAGCTATACCGGCATTATCTGCAATATCAAGCATAATCTTTAAATCTGCTGCAATATCCTCCATAAGATTGCTGTAATTCTTATTATCACGGTTATGCATTACACAGACTGACACATTGTGCTTTGCCACAGTTTCAGCCATCATATCATCAGCAGTAAGCCCCCATATGTCATTTACAAGGTCCGCTCCGGCAAGTATAGCTGCCTCAGCAACCTTGTGCTTATATGTATCTATTGAAATCGGTATATTAAAATTCTCTCTGATTGCCTCTATGATAAAGCAGGTTCTTTCAATCTCTTCCTGTACGGATATTACAGTATGTCCGGGTCTTGTTGATTCGCCACCCACGTCTATTATGTCCGCACCATCATCTATAAGCTGCTTTGCATGCTTTAAGGCCTTGTCAACATCATTATAATTCCCGCCATCCGAAAAGGAATCCGGGGTAACATTTAAAATCCCCATAATATATGGTCTTTTTCCCGTCTCAAAATATCTGTTACCGATTATCATATATGTCTCCTATATAATACAAGTCCATTATTAGCACAACTTAATATTTATTAATTTCTATACGAGCACTGTCTGATTTTTCTTCTCCTCATCCCAGTAGCACTCATCATACATTTTACATTCAAAACAATTTCTTGAAAGCTTATCGGCCTTATATAAAACATATCTTAGGTCACCTTTATCAATATCCTCCGGTATATTTTTATGGCTCTCTATAGCCTGAGTAATAAAATATATCTCCTCCTCGGAAAAACCTGAAGCCCTGAGTACATTTTCAGCTATCCTGCTGCCTGCAGTATTATGAGGCGTTCCCTTCTCATATTCCTCACATCTTCCTATATCATGCAGGAGCGCCATCGCATATATACACTCCTTATCAAATCCAAGTTCGTCCTCTAAATTAATTATATAGGCAATACGCGCTACAGCCAGTGAATGCTCTATGTCGTGCAGACAGAACAATCTTTTTTCTTCAGCTTTTTCTATCTCTGCCATACATTGATTATATATATTATTATTTAAAATACTGTCAACTCTCTGCATATCTGCCTCCATATATCAGGAAAACCTCTTATTTTAGATAATCAGATATAAAGGATAATGAACCGCATACCATAATTACATCTTCGTCCCCCGCTGCATCAAACGCCATTCTTACCGCATCTTCATATGTGTCTGCGGTTTCAGCCTTTATCCCCTTATTACTAATCAATTCCGCCAACTTATAATTATCTAATGCTCTCGGTGTATCAGGAGTAATTGTTATGGCATATGACATATTATCACACAAAATATCAATCATTTTTTCGTATTCTTTATCCTTTAATACTCCTATTATATAAATAATTTTCTTATTTGTAAAATACTTATTTATATTGTTTTTTAAATAAATCCATGCGGCCTCATTATGTGCTCCGTCCACATACATTAATGGTCTGTCATTTACCTTTGTAAGTCTGCCTTTCCACTCAGTTTTATGCAGACCTTCTTTAATAAACTCATAATCGATATTTAATATCTTCAGTACCTCTATTGCAGTTGAAGCATTTATTATCTGATGTGCTCCGATAAGACCTATATCATATTCTTCACCCTTATACGAGAAAAATATGCCGTCTGTCTCATCTTTTTCTATGTGAAAATCCGTTTCATCCACCATTACAAACTCAGAGTTTTTCTCTGCACAAACAGTCTTTAGAACCCTTACTGCTTCTTCCATCTGGGGTGCGGACACACATACGGAATCCTCTTTTATAATCCCTGCCTTATGTACGGCTATCTGCTCTATCGTATCACCTAAAAAAGCCGTATGATCTATGCTTATCTGGGCTATAACGGATATAAGCTTATTTTTAATAACATTTGTCGCATCCAATGTACCACCCATACCACATTCGATAAGAGTGTAATCACATTTTTTTTCCGCAAAATATAAAAAAGCGATGGCAGTTTCTATCTCAAATGCGGTCGGACTCGGATAACCGTCTTTTTCCATTTTCTCTATAACATCTGCCACCTGTTCAAGCAATCTGCAAAATGTATCCTCATCCATATTCTTTTTGTTAATCTGAAATCTTTCGAGATATTCAAAGATTGTAGGAGATATATACCTTCCGACAGTGAATCCGGCCTCAATAAGAGCCGATTCGACAAAAGCGAAAATTGAACCCTTTCCATTTGTACCCGATATATGCAGAGCTTTACACTTATCCTGTGGGTTATCAAGCCTTCTTAAAAGCTCCCTGACATTATCTAAGCCCGGCACTATGCCGAGCTTATTCTTTCTATCAATATATTCCATAGCAGCATTTATGTCCATCACTTCTACCTCTTGCCTTGCTTAGAGCTTAACTTAATCAACCTGTTCATCGTCCTCATCATCAATATCAGGCTCATATTTTACATGCTGCACCAAAGTTGTATCCTCGTCTATGGCACATATTTCATAGCCTTCTGCCTTAAGTGTATCAATCAGATCCTGTAAAGCCTCAACGGTTGCATGTGTCGTATTCAAATCATGCATAAGAACAACTGAATCTCCTTCATTATTTCTTACGTATTGCATGATATTTGAATTTAATTGATTCGGAGTCAGATTACCGGACACTGCATCATTACTGAGTGCGTTCCAGTCATAATATACTATCCCCTGCTCATCAAGGAATTTCATACATTCCTGCATATCAACATTTGATACATGATTGGAGCTTCCTCCCGGAAATCTGTAATATTTACAGTCATATCCGGTCTGCTCGTATAAGAAATCATGAATATCCAATACATCCTTCTCAAATGCTTCCTCATCAGCATATATTTCTCTGTAAATATGGGTATATGAATGCATTGCAAGGGTATGTCCTTCATCAACTATACGGTTATATACAGGCAATAAGTCTTCATCGCTGTAATGTACGACAAAAAATGTTGCTTTAACATCATTTTCAGCAAGTATATCCAATATCTCGTTTGAATATACACTTGGTCCGTCATCAAAAGTAAGATATACCTTTTTACCATTAGGTTCGGCATTTTTCTTTAATACCGTAGAGTTATCTTCTTCCTTACCGTCTTTTTCGATATATGTATCATCAAACTCTGCATCACCGTTGGTACTGATTTGTGTATTACTGCTTCCGTTAATTCCTGATGCTAAATATGTATTATCATTATCATATATCTCAAGCTGTGAAGCTGCTGTCATATCCAATTCTCTTATGTTATCCGCCACTGTCTCGGTTACTGTGATGTTACTCGCACCCGCAGCCGTCTTCAGGCTTATCTCGTCCAACTTTCTCTCAAGACTGTTAAGTCTAATCATAAGATATATACAAAGAAGTACCGGGACAGCAAACATTATTACAAATACCGCTATCAACATTTTCTTTATAAAATCCACATTTTTTCGATTATATTCAGTTTTATTAATTTTAGTATTTTCTTCCATAAAAAGCCTTTACAAATCTAAATATTGTGGTATAATAATTCCAAAGTACAATTTGCAGTTTTCTTTGGAAATGTATTTTTCCAAAAAAAGCTGCAAATTTTATTATATGATATTTTCCAACCAAAGTCAAGCTTCAGCGGACTTATCACAGTCTTTGTCTCTTTCCTCAGAATTATTTCCCGAGTTTTTTTCATCATCATTTATTTTATCATTTTCTATTTTTTTATCTTCCTTATTCTTTTGGGAGGATGCGGTCTTTTTTGTTTTTGCCACAGAAGCCTTAGTCTTTTCAGGTGCAGTTTTATCAACACTCACCCTTCTTTCATTTTTAATCTTTTCAAGAACATCAAGAGTCTGGATATACATATCTCTGTATTGTTTTCCTTCTTCCTGAATCTGCTTAGTCATCTCACTAAGTTCATTGTACTGCCTTGTATAGTTTTCCTCTAATGATCTTATCTCATCAACCCTTTTCTCTTCTAATTCCATCTTTAATTTGTCAATTTCATGATTGAGTTTATCCTCATACTCCTTGCGAATCTGCTCATTAATGATATTTTTTTCAACCTCTATCTTATCCAGTTTATCATTTATATCCTTCTCATATTTCTTTCTCTCATTTTCATCTATAAGATAATTCTGCGATAAAATTATATCCTCATTACCATCTATAGAAAGCTTGAAGAATTCGCATTTCTTACCGGCTTCATATCTTACTTTCAAATACATTTCTTCATTTGCCGTAAATATGCTGTATTCGTATATTTTATTCTTTTTAAACATCATCAGTCTGCTTTTTCTGTCACCACGGGGATTTATATATCTTATCTCATGTTCATCATTACTCTTATTATAAATCTGATAGCTAAGATATATTTTTTCATTTATAACAAAAAGTTGTAAATCGGATACATTCCAGACTTCATTAGCATCAGAAATTAAAACAAGTGATTCATCGCTTCCTATCTGTCTAAACTTTACTTCGTTGGTATTACTTATATAAACTACATATATGTTGTTCCGAAAATAAGTACATTCAAGTGATGACAGATAATCTCGTGTCACAATTGCGCTCTGCATATTTCTTGTATTTGCCATGAAGATAAGAATTATATTATTTCCTTCATCATATATGACGGCTTTTCGTCCATCAGCCAAAGCGTGTATATATTCCATATCTGCTCCTAAAAATATTATTTGTAATAACTATATTCAAATTATTAAAAATAATGTGCATATTTTTAACAAACAAAGGACACATGAATATATTAAATTAAGCATATCAGAAAGGAAATGTCCCAATGTCTAAATTTTGCAATTCTAACCAAAGACCAAATAACAATGATACAAATAACATCGGAGGCGGAGGCTGTTCGGGGGCAGATGTATGCTTAAACCCACAATGCGGCGATCCAAAACTGCTCAATGTTTTGACACCTGTCGTATATGATGAAGTCGGCGTAAATATTAGCCAGACTATACCACTTCCTGAGGATTTCCTCGCAGATTATCCGACCGCATATTATGCGACGGCAGAAGTTCTTGACATAACCTTTGAAACAGTAGAAGACGAGACAACTACAGTTGCCCCTATAGCTACAAGACCTAACTGCTATAATGTGGACCTAACAAATCTCTCAGTTGATTTTGCAATCAAGCTGTATGATTACAGTAAGAGACTTTTAGCTACACTTGCACTTGACGACATCTTATTTCTCCCATCAGATACCACTGATCCGGGTTTTGACAGTGAGACCAATCCATCATCAGTAAGCATGGATATATTTGCTCCTTACGGAATATCATATGATGGAGGAGATGTGACTGCTCCACTGTTAAATGTCATCGGTTTTACCGATACAAATAACACTATATGTCAGGGGCTTAATCTTATGGCAATACCAAAGGTGCTCGATTTTGACCAGACTGAAGAAAACATAACCATAGGTCTTACTCTGACATGTAATTCCTGTTATTTTAATACTTATCGTATCGAACACGACGGTAAAACAGTCGCTGAAAGAGCTGAACTCGTGTCAGACGAAGAAGCATTACGTACGGAATTTGTACAGGGAAGTCTGCTCGACAGAAATATAAAACCTTTAGAGCTGTGTAATCCCGGTGATAACAAAAATTCAAATGCAAATAACGATGTAAATAATTGTGATTAAAATGTAAATTTTAACATTTTTATAATAGATAAATATTATCCTTAATTATGTTCATACTAATTATGGTTATAAATTTAATTAAGGAGTGTAGATTCATGAAAAATATAAAGAAATTTTTATTAATGACTTTATCTTTGACCTTACTTTCCATCTCCCTTGCAGCCTGTGGTGAAGGAAATGACGAAACTACAAGAGACACAGCAACCACAGAAAGTACAAGAAATGACAACGACAACTTAATGGAAGATGCCGGCGATGCAGTCGGTGATGTAGTTGACGGAGTCGGCGACGGAATAAATGATGTTGTTGATGGTGTCGGCAACGGAATAAACAACGCTGTCGACGGTGTACAAAACGGCGTAGACGAGATGACAGACAACGATAACGATAATAACAATGACAACAATAACAAAAAGAACAACAACAACAATAATAACAGAAATAACAACTAATCAAGTCCCGACAGGGCATAAAACGCGAAGCATTTTCCGCTTCGCGTTTTACATATTATATACCATCAGTTTTCAAGTTTAAAAGCTTTATGATTTTTATTCATCATCTCATCATATTGGGTATACATTTTCTGAACACTATTTTCCAAGAGATAATAATGCATTACATAAGGTACAAGCAGAACCAGAAGTGCGATGGTAAGTAAAAGCATAACTAACTTACCACTGTAATTAAGATAAATAATAGTCATTAGTGTCATAAGTGCAAAAAGCACCATTACTATAAGATGCACCTGTCTTTCATGAGCAAAAAAACCAATATGCACAAGATGTTTCTTTATTTCTTCATCCCAATCTGTATCTGCACTGTCTTCATCCAAAAGTTTGTCTATATATGCAAGATATGCAGTAATTCTTTTTTTCATATGTAACCTCCGAATTATTATATTTTGAATTAAATATAATTAATGTATCTTAAATTATATATTAATTATTTTTTTGTGTTTTAATTTTGTGTTTTCTCAGATAGAAAAACAAAACAAGCTTTTCAGGTATTCTCTTAAGTATTATCTGAATCTCCTCATGCTTTGCAATCGGCTTAACCAATATGCTGTGAATCTTGGCATTGTTTGCCCCCCAAATATCCGTGAAAAGCTGATCTCCTACGAATAAAGTATTATCTTTATTAGTATTCATTCTCTCCATAGCCTTGTTATATCCTTTAGCTAAAGGCTTGCCTGCTTTATAAATGTATATAGCCCCAAGTTCTTTGTTAAAATCTGCAACTCTTTTTTCATCATTATTGGATAAAAAACAAACCTGATATCCTATGGCAAGAAGCTTCTTTATAAGCACTGACGCTCTAAAATCAGCCGGAGCGTCATGTTCAACAAGCGTATTATCTATATCAAAAATTACTGCTCTGTATCCTTTTTTATAGTATTCCTTAAAATCTATCGAATACGTTGAATCATAGTATTCTGTAGGGTAGAATTTCTTTAACATATTTGCCCCCTTATCATTTCATATCAACCATGAAAAAATTCATATATATTCTTCGCTACATCCTGCGGTATGCCCTGCACTGATTCCAACTCAGACAGCTTTGCTATCCTGATATGTTCAATATCCTTAAAGTGTTTAAGCAGTGCCTTTCTTCGCGATGCGCCCACACCCTTTATCTCATCAAGCACAGAGTGCACCTGATTTTTATTTCTTAGCTGTCTGTGATATTCGATAGCAAATCTGTGTGCCTCATCCTGAAGTGCGGTTATCATAAGCATTGCCTGACTTCCTTTCGGAAACTCCACCTCTTCATTATTATAATATAATCCCCGGGTATGGTGATTATCATCCTTCACCATGCCACACACGGGTATATCAATACCAAGACTGTCAAGCACCATAAGAGCGATATTAACCTGACCTTTTCCACCGTCCATCATTATGACATCCGGATATACATCCATCTTCTCATCAGTAAACCTCCTGCCTAAGACTTCCTTCATGGAAGCATAGTCATCAGGTCCCTGTATGGTTTTAAGCCGGAATTTCCTATATGCATTTTTTTTAGGTACACCTTTCTCAAATACTACCATAGATGCCACACTCAGTGTTCCTGAGATATGTGATATATCAAATGCTTCAAGCCTGTCTGCCTTTTCAATGCCAAGCAGATCTGCTATATCTTTAGCAGCTCCTGTAGTCCTCTTCTCCTGCCTCTTTATTCTCTCCATATCCTGCTTTAATACAAGTGCAGCATTGTCATAGGCAAGATTAAGCAGCTTTTTTTTCTCGCCCTTTTGAGGAATAATTATCTTAACTTTTGAGCCTCTTTTTTCTTCAAAATACGCTTCCAGTATTTCCAGCTCGTCTATTTTATCCTGTACAACTATCTCCTTTGGTAAAAATGGTGTACCGGAATAATACTGCTTTACAAATGCCGTTATAATCTCGCTTACGTTCTCCTGATTGTTTGCATTCATATGATGGTGCTCTCTGCCCAAGAGCTTACCTTCTCTTACGAAGAATATTGTAACTACAGCATCTGTATCATTTGATGCACAGGCAATGATATCCCTGTCCTCACCGTTTGCTATATTCATCTTCTGCTTGTCCATAATATGATTGATGCTTTCAATTAAATCACGTGTCTCAGCAGCCTTCTCAAATTCCATATCTTCGGCATAGCTTTTCATCTTCTCATTTAAATCACGAAGTGTATCCTTGTAATTGCCATTCAAAAAATCAATCGCACCATCAATATGCTTCTTATATTCATCAGAGGATATGCGTGCGTTACACGGTGCATCGCACTGCCCTATCTGATGATAAAGACACGGTCTTTCCTTACCTATATCTCTTGGTAAAACCCTGTTGCAATTCCTAAGATGATATAACTTATTGATAAGTTCAATTATATCTCTTACCGCACGGGAATTAGTATATGGACCAAAATATTTGGATTTATCTCTCCTTATATTATGACTGTAAAGTACACGCGGAAACTCCTCATCCACTGTAATTTTAATATATGGATAACCTTTATCATCAGTCATAAGAGTATTATATTTGGGTCGATATTCCTTTATAAAATTACATTCAAGAACGAGCGCTTCCATCTCAGATGAAGTTACAATATATTCAAAGTATGAAATCTGCGAAACCATCTTGACAATCTTCGGAGAATTATTGTGTCCATGACCTTCTCTGAAATACTGCCTTACCCTGTTATGAAGATTAATCGCCTTACCCACATAGAGAATATCATCATTCGAACTGTGCATGATATACACACCGGGTTTCTTGGGAAGCTTATTTAGTTCCGTCTCTATATCAAATAACTTCTCTTCCATATAATATACGACTCCGTTTTCTTTTATCATATACACAATCATATCATCATTTTTGTCTTATAATAATAAAGGAAAGGAGGTATCAAAGATACCTCCAAAGGATATGATAAAGGTTTTTTTGTGTTTGATATTATAATAAGTCAGCTCTTAACTTCTTGATAACCTGTAAAGTCTTATCTCTTAATTCTTCTGCATCATATAATGGAAGCATAACAGTCTTATCAAGCTTTGCATTAACAACTGTGTCTAACCAGTCATTAACGTAAGATTTAACATAGTTAACATTTTCCTCAGACTTATCTTTAAGTGCAACAATTATATTATTGAGATTCTCAATAACTGTTGGCGTTGTATTTGCATTAGATACAGGAGTCTGAGTGCTTTCGTCCGATAACTCAATTACCTTACCTGTCTTAGTAATAATGACCTTCTTATTAGGTGCCGACTCAGTCTTACTTGAACTGCCACCCTTCTTATCAAGCAGCTTTTCAACAACCTTTACAAGACATACTACACTGTATGTACTTTCTTCAGGTGTCTGCTTCTCGGCACCTTTATCAGCATATTGATGCCATAACCACTCTGATTTAAGAAGCATCTCTTCTATCTTGGTATCTGACAAAAGTTTTGTCAAATCCGGATCAATAGCAGGTGCTGATGACTTACCAAAAAGCTTACCTCCTGAAGACTGATGCTCATTCTTCTTGTATTTTGAAGGCACAAGCACATCATTGTAAGTTTTAATAAGATATTTCTCAGCAACCTTAGGATCATAACTGTTATTAATTATATTAACCTTGCCACTGTTAAGTCCGTTTACTATCATATCTTCAGCAGTCATAAATACAAGCGCTTTCTGTCTGTCATCCAATAACTGCTTAATCTCATAATTTGTCTTCGACTTCTCAAGGATAGAATTCTTTCTAACCTTAAATGCCTTAATCTTCTCCTTAACACTGAAGAAAAGTTTTAACAGTGTAGGATTGGCATTAACATAATTACCTATCCATGTAAGTTCGACATACTGATGCTCAATCTTATTAGAAATCTCATATACGTTGTATCCATCGAATATTACATTCATGGTTGTATAGAGTAAATCCAATATCTCGTACTTTTCTTCCCAAGGACGAGTTGATATATCCTGGTTAACTAAATCCTTTATGCCACACTCATAGAACACCAAATTGTATTCATAAAGTCCCTCAAATACATTTGTCTTATCTTTAAGTGCCGAACCTACGCCAAGAATCTGAAGACTCTTCTTCATCTCAGGCTCACTTTCAATATACTGATAAACCTTCTTGATAAATGCACTGACTTCACTAATAAGAGAATCAATTCTCTTGTTGTAGATTTCCTGCTTGGATATAGCATTTACAACACTTCTGCTTAATACTGTTGTATTCTGCGGAGAATTACAATTTCTGATAAGCTCCTTAAAGCTCTCATATACCGCCATATTATCAATTGGAATATACTCAGCATTAAGTCCGTAAAACTCAAATGCCTTGTCATAATCCTTGTTATTGATATAAGCATTAAATAATCCAATAGAAAACTGAATCTTGTAATCATTTCCAACATGAGGATCTTCAACAACATAATCAAATAATACCTCAAGATTGTTCATGTATGCATCCGAATTAGGACCTGTAGCAGGTATGCCCATCTCCATAATAACATTGATAAGGTCAAGATAACCCATTACAGCCTTATCAAAGTTCTTAGGTCTGTCATCATCCTCTAAAATCTGATAGCTCACATTTATAAGAAGAGGAGCAATCCTCTCACCTATAAGATTCATAGCATCTGTGAACTTTTCTCTCTGGTATAAATATATAAGCCAAATGCTGTAACGATATATACCGGAGGTACTGATAGGTGCATCAACATCTGATGGATCAATATCACCATATACAAATCTGAATAATGGCTCAATCCACTCTTCAATCTCATATCGTCCGGTAGCTTTGATATTGGTATCAACAAATTCCCCTAATTCATAAAGCTTCTGACATTGAGATTTCACGTCTTCATCAACCATCATGTTAGATAAATCGAAGTTGCTGTCCTTAAGATAGTCTATAACCAATGCATAGAAACCATCTTCCACCTGCTCATTAAGAAATCTAATAAGTAGTCCCTTATTATTGGAAGCAGCAATGGACAACACGTTATTATCTGAACCGGTTGTAATGTTTGCTGGTAATGCCATAAGAAACCATCCCCCTTATTCTCTAAATCACTTATTATATTTTATAACATTTTAAACTTTAGTGTCAACCAACTTTTTAGCACTTTTTTATAATTGGCATTGTGCATAATTAACAAAGGTTTTTACACAAATTATAGCTCGATTTTTATGCAAATTGTCGGTGAGTGATTATTCAACACCAAAACCTGCAAGTTTCAAAATTGCCAGAGCATTGGTAGTTGTACACCTTCCATCACGGATTTTATAGTCAAATTTAAGCTCATCATTATCATAATATTCTTCAAAATGATAATTATCCGCCTTATGACCATACTTATCTTCCAAATCACAAAGCTCAAAATCATGCGTGGAAACCATTGTTATACATTTTTCTCCCGCCAATCTTCTTATAGCTTCTCCTGCGCCTACTATTCTGTCCGCAGAATTAGTACCCTTGAATATTTCATCAATAAGACATATCATTGGGGCATCATATTCTCTGTATTCTGCCATCGCTTTTATCCTTAAAATCTCTGCATAAAATGTAGATATACCATGTGCCACATCATCTGTAACACGCATAGATGTAAATATCTTCATATATGAAGCTTTCAGTCTGTCTGCACAAACCGGTGCCCCAAGATAACCTAATACAAGGTTGATGGCAAGCGTCCTTAAGAATGTCGTCTTGCCCGACATATTCGAACCAGTGATTATTGTAACTCCACCATTTAATTCTATGCTGTTGGCAATCACAACTTCACTTTTTATTAGCGGATGATACATATTTTCACCAATGACACTTACATTCTTTTCTTCCTCATTAATATCTGCCCATGCTGTATGCTTAACATTCATAATAACAGCGAAACTTAGAAGTTCCTCATATATAGCAAGCACTTCAAAAGTTTTGGACAGATTGGCCGCATATTTTTTCTTCCATCTTGATACAAGATATCCAAGCTGATAATCCCAGAGAATAACACCGCTCAGTATCTGATGAACAAGAGGATTATAAGATATATTATATGCCTGTCTTAGCTTACGCAAATCATCGAATGCATTTACAGCACCATTTTCTCCCGTAATATAATTACGAAGTTTGGTAAGAAGTTCGGATTTGAACTCCTCCCGTTCAATAAGTGCAAGCATATCCGCATACCAGTCAATAGCATGTCCCAAACTGTAGAGCGGAAATATGATTCCATGCATAAAAGTATTTGTAAGCCAGGTAAAAACCAAAAATATGAAAAAGAATACAAGCGGATATCCATAACTTACAGCTCCGACCACACAAAGAATTATAAGAACAATCTCCACTATCGGAATTAATATTCTTGTCAGGTCTGCCCACTTTGGAAGAACTCCTTCCTTATCATCATTAAGATAATTCATAAATGCATCTACGTCCGGCTTTTTCTTGTCATCAACAAGTCTTACTCCTGCCGCCTCATAGTCGATTGCAAAATCCACCTTATCACTTAATTCAGATATAGCCTCCTGTCTCTTAGCATTAGTTTTCAGATCCACATTAAGAAGTCTCAAATCATCTGCCAGAAGTTTTCTTCCCATATCGGTATGGCAAACACTCATCATCTGATACAGTGAATTAGCGCCAAGTAAGTCGATATCCTTCGCTACAGTATCATTATCGTCTAAGAACTCAGCCCCGCTATCATCGAAACTTCTCCAGTCATCACTATATCTGCTTAAATATCTATCCGTTACGGTAAGTCTGCTTTTATTAACTTCAGCAAGTTTAACCACATCACCATGCTTTTTTACAAGATAAATAAAACCCACAAGAATTATAATTCCGAAAACGAGTGCAATCGGCTTATCATCTGAAATTCCAATCAGTAAAAGTGCAATACCAATAAGAAATGTTGTGACTCTCAACAAGGAAATTATGGAAAACCTTTTTTCCAATTCAACCTTTTCATCATTTAATGTATTCAGTTTTTCTTGATAAATTTTTTGTTCTTTCATAATACGGTAAAATATCAGTTCCTCTGAATAAATAATGGTTGTAATAACACTCTGTATATTATACCCTTAAAATATGTTAGGTTGCAAGACTTTTCACTTTTAATTAACATTACAAAAAGCACTCTTAATTTGAGGGTTTTTGAAATTTTGTTGCCTTTTGTCTAATTATGTAGTATTATTTTTCTACAAGCAGATATATATCTTTAATAAATGTAATTATCATTTAGGATTTCTCCTACAATCCAAAGAATTATCCTGCTTAAATACCTCACTAAAGATAAAAACAAAACATAGTATAAGGCAGGTGATTGAGCAATTATTTGTATTTTACAATTTATGATTATTGAAATTAAAAAAACTATATTGTAGAATAAGGAGGAATTATATTGAGTGTACAAAATGTATTATCTAAAAGAATTGATACTGCTGCTGATATGAGAGAATATGATGAAGCGTGTAAACAAATTATCGCTCATAAGATTATTCTTGCATGGATTATGAAGCACAGTATAACTGAATATTCAGATTATAAGATTAAAGATATCATAGATAACTTTATCGAAGGGGAGCCTGAGATTTCTACTGATGCAGTAAATCGTGATGAAAAAGCAGAGTTCATTGAAGGCATGAATTCTGAGGATGCAAGCATAAACGAAAATACAGTTATGTTTGATATCAGGTTTAAAGCCATAGTACCATCGACACATACCACAGAGGATATGATAATTAATGTAGAAGCTCAAAGCAACTTCTATCCTGGGTATCCCATTATCAAAAGAGGTATATACTATGCGAGCAGAATGATATCATCGCAATATGGCACAGTATTTGGAAATTCTCATTACGAAAAAATCAAAAAGGTAAATTCCATATGGATATGCACCAAACCTCCTAAGTATCGGCAGAACACCATAACAAGCTATGATATAACAGAGAAAAATAAATATGGAGCTTACAAAGAAAATAAAAAGAATTATGATTTGATTTCAGTTATACTTATATGTTTGGGGAACAGCGGACAACAAAACGAGGATGAACTTATTAAAATGTTATCGGTTCTTTTGTCAAGGGATATTACGCCAAAGATTAAGAAAGAAACTTTACAGAATGAATTTGGAATTCCTATGACAAGTAATTTAGAAAGTGAGGTGGGGAACGTGTGTAACTTAAGTCAGGGTATAGTTGATGAGATAACGATAGAGTATCTTAAAAATATGATGGAAACCACAGGATGGGATGTCGATAAATGTATGGATGTATTAAAAGTTCCTACTGAGCCGTCATATATAAGAGAATATTATAAAGAAGATATATTTGATACAGATATTGCATAAAATCTGTAAAGTTGTAAAATCGGGGCTGTCGCTTTAGATAATTAAATTTATCTATGCGAGGCCCCTTTTTATGTCATAAATTATGTATTTGAGAGACAGTTTCCTTTAATGTTGCCGAAAATAGAGTACTTTAACAAGCCGATGTTTTAATCGGCGTATTGGCATCTTTTCTATTTTGAAGTATCAAAAATTATGATGCTTTTTTCAGTTCAAACAGGTACGTTCCTGTTCTTTTGGCAACGA